>NZ_JBSGZD010000139.1:0-19358 GCF_053610825.1 Streptomyces sp. NPDC054863
GTTCGCCCAGGTGGCGCGGCGGCTCGGCGCGCGGTACGGCTGGCGCGGCTGAACGTCCCGCCTGACGCGAGGCCGGCCGGCCTCGCGTCAGGCGGCGAAGGAGGTACGGAACGCTGTGAGGGCCGGACCCTCGCCCGTGCGGTCCAGCACCGCGAGGGTCACCCGGTCGAAGTGGCCGGCGAACCGCCCCTCGCCGGTCAGCAGGTCCCTGAACACCCCTGCCACCAGCGGGGGTTCGTTCATGAAGACCCCGCAGCCCCACGCCCCGAGGACGATCCGCCGGTAGCCGCAGGCCACCGCCACTTCCAGGACCCGTTCCGCCCGGGAGGCGAGCACGGCCGGGATGCGATGCGCCTCTTGAGGCTCCCGCTGCCGGATCACCCCGGCGTTGGGGGCGGGCGAGGTGAGGAATCCCGCCCTGTACGGGGCGGGGAGCAGCCGCCCTCGGTCGTCCCGGAAGACGGGCACACCGGGCGAGTGGATGACGCGGTCGGTGTAGAACACGTCGCGGTCGGCGCGGTGGTGGGCGTAGAACTCCGGGACCAGCAGCAGGCAGGTGTACAGCGCGGAGGCGCGGCAGAGGGCCTCCTCCTGTGCCTGTGCACCGTTCAGGTAGCCGCCGCCCGGGTTGCGGGCCGAGGCGAAGCAGAGGACGGCGACCGGGTCGGCGGCCTCGCCGGTGAGGCGGCGGGCCGCCTCGGTGCTGCTCTCGCCGGTGACTTCGAAGACGGTGCCCTTGGAGGCTGCGGTTGCGGAGGTGGCGGTTCCGGAGGTGGCGGTTCCGGGGGTGGCGGTTCCGGGGGTGGTGCTTTCGCGGCCGGTGGCCACCGGCTCCGGCCCGTACATCCGGGTGCCCGCCATCGCGGCGGCCGTGTCCGCGGCGATGGATACGGCGCGGCCCTCGGGGCAGAAGTACTGCCCGGCGGCGACGATGCTTTCCGTTTCTCGCGCGATTCCGCGCAGTCGTGCACTCACCGGACGATCTTCCGTCCCGAACGCCCACGGGCGCAAAGGGTTTTGAGGGAGCGCCTGCACATGAGGCTCGGCCAAAAGAGCCTCTTGTGCGATGCCCGGACAGTCTGTTGGGTGGTCTGCTGTGTCCCGGCCCGAGCGGCCGGGACACGCATGCCGGGCACAGTCGCACCGCTTCGACAGGAGGAATTGACATGCCCACCGACCGGTTCACCGAGGGCGGGCCGCCGATCACCGAGACCGAGGCCGCGGACCTGCTGCGATGTATCTGCTTCAAGACGGGCCCGCCCCGGATGCTCGGGGCGGAACTCGAATGGCTCGTCCACGACCTGCACACGCCGCACCTGCCCGTCTCTCCCGGCCGCCTCGAAGCGGCCCACGCCGCCGCACGCTCCCTGCCGTTGCGGTCGGCCCTCACCGTCGAACCCGGCGGCCAGTTGGAGCTCAGCTCACTGCCCGCCCCCTCCCTCACGGAAGTCATCGACTCCGTCTCCGCCGATCTGACCGC
Source organism: Streptomyces sp. NPDC054863 (assembly GCF_053610825.1). Lineage (NCBI taxonomy): Bacteria > Bacillati > Actinomycetota > Actinomycetes > Kitasatosporales > Streptomycetaceae > Streptomyces > Streptomyces sp. NPDC054863. Next base: position 1,481 of record NZ_JBSGZD010000139.1, read on the forward strand.
CGTACGCGTCGCCCTGCGCGCGCAGGGGCTCGCCCTGGCCGGATTCGGCCAGGACCCCTGGCAGCAGCCGCGCCGCTTCCTGCGTGAGCCCCGGTACGAGGCCATGGAGCGCTACCTCGACCGGGCGGGTCCGGCCGGCCTCGCCATGATGTGCACCTCGGCGTCGGTCCAGGTGTGCGTGGACGCCGGACACGAGGAGCCTGGGCCGCTGGGGCTCGGGCGGCGCTGGCTGCTGGCCCACCTGCTGGGCGCGGTACTGCTCGCCGCGTTCGCCAACTCCCCTTATGCGCAGGGCATTCGCACCGGGTGGCGCTCGAACAGGCAGGCCCTCTGGTCCGGCATCGAGCCCGGCCGCACGCTCGCCCCGCCGTCCGGCGCCGAGCCGCGCGCCGCGTGGGCGCAGCGGGTGCTGGACGCCCCGGTGATGTGCGTACGGGCCCGGGGCGGTGAGCCGTGGGAGGTGCCGGAAGGGCTGACCTTCCGGGACTGGACGCGCGGCCGGGAGCCGCGCGCCCCCGACCGCGCCGATCTCGCCTACCACCTCACGACGCTGTTCCCGCCGGTCAGGCCGCAGGGTCATCTGGAGCTGCGGATGATCGACGCGCAGCCGGGTGAGGACGGGTGGCTGGTGCCGCTCGCCGTGACGGCGGCGCTGTTCGACGACCCGCAGGCGGCGGAGATCGCCTATCGCACCGTCAAGCCCCTCGCGGAGACGGCGGGTTCGGGTCCCGCGCCGCACAATCCGCTGTGGGAGACCGCCGCCCGCGAGGGCCTGTCGGATCCGGAGCTGCACGCCGCCGCCGTGATCTGCTTCGCCGCGGCCCTCGACGCGCTGCCCCGGCTGGGCGCGGCGGAGACGGTGCGGGACGCGGTCGCCGCGTACATCGAGCGCTATGTGTCCCGTGGCCGCTGCCCCGCCGACGATCTGCTCGACCTCGATCTGGAGGAACCTCTTCGATGACCGACACCGCTCAGCCCCTGGACGTGGACTCCGAGGGGCTTCGCAGCCGCGCCGTCGAGGCGCTGTCCGTCGCCAGGGCCCGTACCGAACTGCTCACCTCCTGCGTCGACGACGCGGAACTGGGCGCCCAGTACTCGCCGTTGATGTCGCCGCTGGTCTGGGACCTGGCGCACATCGGCAACCAGGAGGAGGTGTGGCTGCTGCGGAACGTCGCCGGACAGGGCGCGCTGCGGCCCGAGATCGACTCGGTGTACGACGCCTTCGAGCACCCGCGTTCCGAGCGTCCGGCGCTGCCGCTGCTCGCCCCCGCCGAGGCCCGGGCGTACGCGGCGCAGGTGCGCGGCAGGGCCCTGGACGTGCTGGAGCGCAGCCCGTTGCGCGGTGGACCGCTCGTGGACGCCGCCTTCGCGTTCGGGATGGTCGCCCAGCACGAGCAGCAGCACGACGAGACGATGCTGATCACCCATCAGCTGCGGCGCGGTCCCACCGCGCTGACCGCTCCCCCGCCGCCGTCCGCACCCGAAGGTGCGGCGTGGCTGCCCGGTGAAGTGCTCGTGCCCGGGGGCCCGTTCACGATGGGGACGTCGGTCGAGCCGTGGGCGCTGGACAACGAGCGACCCGCGCACGCCACGTTCGTGCCGCCCTTCCACATCGACACGACGCCCGTCTCGTGCGGGGCCTATCTGCGCTTCGTCGAGGACGGCGGCTACACGGAGCCGTCCTGGTGGGAGGCGGCGGGGTGGGCGACGGTCCGCGAACACGGCCTGAAAGCACCGTTGTTCTGGCGGCGCGAGGGGGGCCAGTGGCTGCGGCGGCACTTCGGTGCGACCGAGCCGGTGCCGCTCGACGAGCCGGTCCTGCACGTCAGTTGGTACGAGGCGGACGCGTACGCCCGGTGGGCGGGCCGGCGGCTGCCCTCGGAGGCCGAGTGGGAGAAGGCGGCCCGGCACGATCCGGCGTCCGGCCGCTCGATGCGCTACCCGTGGGGCGACGCGGACCCGACCCCGCAGCGGGCCAATCTCGGCCAGCAGCATCTGCGCCCGGCTCCCGTCGGGGCGTATCCGGAAGGTGAATCACCGCTGGGTGTGGGGCAGTTGATCGGTGATGTGTGGGAGTGGACGTCGAGCGACTTCCTGCCCTATCCGGGGTTCGCCCCGTTCCCGTACCGCGAGTACTCGGAAGTCTTCTTCGGCCCGGGGCACAAGGTACTGCGGGGCGGCTCCTTCGGGGTCGATCCGGTGGCGTGCCGGGGCACCTTCCGCAACTGGGACCTTCCGGTGCGGCGGCAGATCTTCTCCGGGTTCCGCACCGCACGGGACGCCTCGGACGGTGAGTACTGATGTGCCGTCACCTTGCTTTTCTGGGACCTGAGTTGCCTCTGCACCAGGTCGTCGTCGAGCCCCTGCGCGGGCTCTACCACCAGGCCTGGGAGCCCCGGCTGCAGAAGTACGGCACGGTCAACGCCGACGGTTTCGGTGTCGGCTGGTACGCCGAGGGCGACCCGGTGCCCGCCAGATACCGGCGTACGGGCCCGATGTGGGCGGACGCCAACTTCGCCGACCTGACCCGTGTCGTACGGTCGGGGGCGCTGCTCGCCGCCGTACGGGACGCGACCGTGGCGGGCGCCGACGGCGAGGCCGCGGCGGCGCCGTTCGCCTGGGGGCCGTGGCTGTTCAGCCACAACGGGGCGCTGCCCGGCTGGCCCGGCTCGATGGCGGGGCTCGCCGCCGCCCTGCCCGCGGCGGAGCTGCTGGCCCTGGAGGCGCGCTGTGATTCCGCCCTGGTGTGGGCGCTGGTCCTGCACCGGCTGCGGGCGGGCGACGAGATGGGCCAGGCGCTCGCCGAGACGGTGCTGGAGGTGGCGGTGGCCGCGCCGGGGGCCCGGCTCAACCTGCTGCTCACCGACGGCACCACGGTCACCGCGACCGCCTGGGGCGACACCCTCTGGTACCTGGCGGAGCCCGGCCGCCGCACGGTGGTCGCCTCCGAGCCGTACGACGACGACCCGCACTGGGTGGAGGTCCCCGACCGCACCCTGCTCGCCGCCACCCGCACCGACGTCCTGCTGACCCCGCTCAAGGAGCCCGCCGCGTGAGCCCGTACCTCGTGACCCGTACCCTCCCCGTGAACTCCACCGACGCCGATCTGCGCACCGATGTGCTCCAGGGGCTGGGGCGCGGCCCCAAGTCGCTGCCGCCCAAGTGGTTCTACGACGCGCGCGGCAGCGAGCTGTTCGAGGAGATCACCCGGCTGCCCGAGTACTACCCGACGCGTGCGGAGCGGGAGATCCTGCGCGCCCGTGCGCAGGACGTCGCCGCCGCCACGCACGCGCGCACACTGGTGGAACTGGGCTCCGGTTCGTCGGAGAAGACGAGAATCCTCCTCGACGCCCTGCCGGGGCTGCACAGTTACGTGCCCGTGGACGTCAGCGAGAGCGCGCTCGGGCTCGCCGCGGAAGGCCTCCTGGCCGAACGGCCGGACCTCTCCGTGCACGCGCTGATCGCCGACTTCACCCGCGGGCTCGCCCTGCCGGGTACGCCGGGGCCGCGGCTGGTGGCCTTCCTGGGCGGGACGCTCGGCAATCTGCTGCCCGAGGAGCGTGCCGTGTTCCTGAAGTCCGTACGGTCGATGCTGCTGCCCGGGGACGCCCTGCTGCTCGGCACGGACCTGGTGAAGGACGAGTCCACCCTCGTCGCGGCGTACGACGACGCGGCGGGGGTGACGGCCGCCTTCAACAAGAACGTCCTTGCCGTCCTGAACCGTGAACTGGACGCGGACTTCGAACCGGACGACTTCTCCCACGTGGCGCGCTGGGACCCCGGGCACGAGTGGATCGAGATGCGGCTGCGGGCCCGCTCGGCGCTGACGGTGAAGGTGCGGGCACTGGACCTCGTGGTCACCTTCGCGGAGGGCGAGGAGCTGCGGACCGAGGTGTCCGCGAAGTTCCGCGAGGAGGGCATACGGGACGAACTGTCGGCCGCCGGAATGAAGTTGGACCACTGGTGGACGGACGACGCGGCCCGCTTCGCCCTGTCGCTGTCCACCCCCGTGTAGCAAAGGCCGTCGGGCCCGGGGCCGGGTGAGCACCACACCACCCGGCCCCGGGGTCCGCGCCGGCCGGGGGAAGCAAACACCACCCGGCTCTCACGCGCACGGCAGCCGGGGGGGACGACACTGCCCGGCTCTCACGCGCACGGCAGCGGGGGGGGCGACACTGCCCGGCTCTCACGCGCAAGCCGGCCGGGGGGCGACACTGCCCGGCTCCGCCCCCGGCCCAGACAGGAGCGCGCCCCCGTCACCGGGCCGGTGGGTCTGTCGTCCCGTCCACTCCTACTCCTCTTCCTCCCTGCCGACCCGCTGCAGGATCGCCGTGATCTCGGCCGATGCCGTTTTCGCGGCGGGGGCGACAGGGGCGCCGTTCAGCACCCTCGTCATGTACCTCTTGATGGGGTTGTTCGCCTCGACGTCCCCCCACTTGGGCGACGCGGGAGTGGCGTGTCCCCCCAGAGATCCCTGTGCCATGGCCACCATGCCCTCCTCGCCGGCGACGGCGGAGGCCAGACTGCCCTTGTTGGGGACGTAGTTCATGGTGCGGGCGAGGTCCTTCTGCCACTTCTCGCCCGCCAGGGCCTTCACCACCTCGATCGACGCGCGCCGCTGGTCCGTGCGCTCGGGGATCACGAGGTCGGAGCCGCCGATGACGACGGATCCCGGCTTGCCCGCGGTCTTGCCCGGAAGGGGGAAGAAGCCGAGCTTGCCGCGCAGTTGCGGGTTCTTCTGCTCGACGAGCTTCGCGGTGCCGGGGGTGGCGATGATCTGTGCGATGTCTCCCTGGGCGAACATGTCCGCCTGCGGGGGCTTCTCCTCGTCCGCGTTGCGGGGTCCGAGACCGAGAGCCTGCATCTTCTTGTAGAACTGCATGCCCTTGAGGGCGGCCTCGCTGTGCAGCGTGCCGCTCCACTTCCCGCCGGCGTCGGTGGCGAGCTCGCCGCCCTCGTCCCAGATGAAGCCGGAGAGCGTGGACCAGTCCTGCCCGGCCAGGTAGATGCCCTGGTTGCCGCCGGTGTTCAGCTTCTTGGTGGCCTGGTACCACTCCGTGCGGTCGCGCGGCAGCGTCTTCACGTCGGCCTTCTCGAAGAGGTCCTTGCGGTAGACGACCACGCGGTTGGCCGCGTACCAGGGGATGCCGTACTGCGCGTTGCTGATTCTTCCCGGTTCGGCGAGTCCGGGCAGCCAGTCGTCGCCGCCGAAGTCGCGGACCGACTCAAGGGTGAGGTTCTGCAGGCCGCCGCGGTCGGCGTACTGGGCGACTTGGGCGTTGCCGACCTCGATGATGTCGGGCGGACTGTCGCTCTCCAGCGCCTTGTTGACCTTCGGGCCGATGCCGGCCCACGGCTGGATCTGGAACTCCAGCGTCGTACCTGCGTGTTCGCGCTCGAACTCTTCCGTGAACCTTTTCAGGAACTCCTGGGAAGCACTGTCTTTCATCAGCCAGACCGTTATGGTTTTGGACTCCTTTTCGGGGGACGATCCGGGCAGCATGCCGCAGCCAGTGAGGAGGGCGCCGGTCGCGGCACACACGGTGGCGACGGCTATGGAGCGTTTCTGCACAAGGTTCACGGATCAAGAAATATGCATGGACCATTCCGCTGGTCAAGGGGTTCACGGGCATGACTTGCAGTCCGTTCACCGCCGTTGTCGGATCCTCCCCCGGTGCATTCCGCTTCTCAGGTACGCCCGTCCCGTTCCTGGGCGTCCCGGAGCGCCGGTGACGCCGCGGTCCAGCGGGCGCGTACGACCGTGAACCCCGCCTGCTCGGCCGCGTCGCACACGAGGGCGTCGTCGTCGACGAGCACCTGTACCCGCCGGTCCCGGGCCAGCCTCTTGAGGACTTCCAGTTTGGTCTGCCGGGCGGGTCGCCGGTCGTTGTCGGGCCGCATCCACAGCCGCCCTTCGGGCAGTCCCTGGGCGGCGAGCCAGGCGACGGTGTCGGGGCGGCACTTCTCCGGGCGCCCGGTGAGGTAGACGACCTCGCACTCCTGCGCGCTGCTCAGTGCGAGCGCGACGCCCTCGGTGAGGGGCGGGTCCTGGGGCGCGGCGGCGAAGAAGGAGTTCCAGTCGCGCGGCTTGCGGTCCAGGAAGCGCTGGCGGTGCGCGCTGTCGGCGAGGGTTCCGTCGAGGTCGAACACGGCGAGGGGCCTGAGGTGATCCGTCATGGTCACAGCCTAGGGACCCGGCCTGATCCTCTCCGGGCGGATCCCCTCCCGCCCGGTCCGCTCCGGGCCGGACCCCTCCGCCTTGGTCCCCTCCGAAGTGCCGTTCGGGAATCTTGTCGCCGCCCCTGCGTTGAACCCTGTGTGAGCACAGTGATCGCGCAGACCCGGTTTTCCGTCCTGGACCGTTCCCGCACCCGCGAGGGGCACGACGGCCCGCAGGCGCTGCGCGACTCGGTGCGCCTGGCCCAGCAGCTCGAAGCGCTGGGCTCCTTCGACCGGTTCTGGGTCTCCGAGCACCACAGTGTGCCCGGGGTGGCCGGTTCCGCTCCGACCGTGCTGGCCGCCGCGGTCGCCGCCGCGACGTCCACGATCCGGGTCGGGACCGGCGGCGTGATGCTGCCCAACCACCAGCCCCTGGTGGTGGCCGAGCAGTTCGGTGTGCTGGAGGCGCTGTTCCCCGGCCGGATCGACATGGGCCTGGGCCGCTCGGTGGGCTTCACCGACGGTGTGCGCAAGGCGCTCGGGCGGGACAAGGACGACGCCGACCGCTTCGCGGAACAGCTTGCGGAGCTGCTGGGCCGGTTCACCGGCGGCGGGCCCGTGCACGCGTACCCGGCGGAGGGACTGCGCGTGCCGCCGTTCGTGCTGGCCACCGGGGAGGGTGCCGGGATCGCCGCCGCGGCCGGGCTGCCTGTGGTGGTCGGCGACCTGCGGGGCCGGGAGAAGCTCCTGGCCGCGGTGGACCGCTACCGCGCGGACTTCCGGCCGTCCGTGTGGGCGCCGGAGCCGTACGTGGTGATTGCCGGGACGGTGGCGGTTGCGGACAGCGGGGAGGCGGCCCGCCGGCTGCTGGTCCCGGAAGCCTGGTCACTGGCGTACTCGCGTACCCACGGCACCTTCCCGCCGCTGGCCCCCGCCGAGGACACCGAGCGGCGGGCCCTTGCCGCCGACGGCATGAGCGACAAGGAGCGGGGCTTCTACGAGAGCGGGCTGCGCGGCCAGCTGCACGGCACCCAGGAGCAGGTCGAGGCGGCCCTCACCGAGGTGATCGGGGCCACCGGCGCGGACGAGGTGCTCGTCACCACCAGTACGTACGACCGGACGGCACTGCTGGACTCCTACCGGCTGCTGGCGGACCTGGTGGGGCGCGCCCGGCAGCCCGCCCCGGCACCCGCTCACGCCTAGCTGCCGCACCCGCACCCGGGCCGCATCGCGCCCGGACCCCCGCCCGCGCCTAGAATCGACTTGTTTGTCCCGCGGCTCCCCCGCCCTGTCCCAGGGCTCCCCCCGCCGCCGCGCCACCGCCCCCGTTCGTACGGAGTCCCCATGCACAGCCCGCACGATCCGTACGTCCGCGTCCGGGGCGCCCGTGAGCACAACCTCCGCAATGTCGACGTGGACATCCCTCGCGACGCCCTCGTGGTGTTCACCGGAGTCTCTGGTTCCGGGAAGTCGTCCCTGGCCTTCGGGACGATCTACGCGGAGGCGCAGCGCCGCTACTTCGAGTCGGTGGCTCCGTACGCCCGTCGGCTGATCCACCAGGTAGGCGCCCCTCGCGTCGGTGAGATCAGCGGTCTGCCGCCCGCGGTCTCCCTCGAACAGCGCAGGTCGGCGCCGTCCTCGCGGTCCTCCGTCGGTACGGTCACCACGCTGTCGAACTCACTGCGGATGCTCTTCTCGCGCGCCGGCAGCTATCCGGCGGGCGCCGAGCGCCTCGACTCGGACGCCTTCTCCCCGAACACCGCCGCCGGGGCCTGCCCCGAGTGCCACGGTCTCGGCCGCGTCCACGGCACCAGCGAGGAGCTGCTGGTGCCCGACCCTTCGCTGTCGGTCCGCGACGGGGCGATCGCCGCCTGGCCCGGCGCCTGGCAGGGCAAGAACCTCCGGGACGTGCTGGACGCCCTCGGGTACGACGTGGACCGGCCGTGGCGTGAGCTGCCGCAGCGGGACCGGGACTGGATCCTGTTCACGGACGAGCAGCCGGTGGTCACCGTGCACCCGGTGCGCGACGCGGGCCGCATCCAACGCCCGTACCAGGGCACGTACATGAGCGCCCGGCGGTACGTCCTGCACACCTTCGCCGACACCAGGAGCCAGTCGCTGCGCGCGAAGGCCGAGCGCTTCCTGAGCAGCTCCCCGTGCCCGGCGTGCGGGGGCAGCAGGCTGCGTCCGGAAGCCCTGGCGGTCACCTTCGCGGGCCGTACGATCGCGGAGCTGGCGGCGCTCCCCCTCTCGGAGCTGGCGCGCGTCCTGGACAGCGGCGTCGGGCACAGCGAGACCGCCCGCGTCCTCACCGACGACCTGCGCGCCCGCATCGCCGTCGTCACCGAGCTCGGCCTCGGCTACCTCGGCCTGGACCGCACCACTCCCACCCTCTCCAACGGAGAGCTCCAGCGCCTGCGCCTGGCCACCCAGTTGAGGTCGGGGCTCTTCGGCGTCGTGTACGTCCTGGACGAGCCGTCGGCCGGGCTGCACCCGGCGGACACCGAGGCCCTCCTGGTGGTCCTGGACCGGCTGAAGGCGGCGGGCAACTCGGTCTTCGCGGTGGAGCACCACCTCGATGTCGTACGCCGCGCGGACTGGCTCGTGGACGTCGGTCCCGCGGCCGGCACCCACGGCGGGCTGGTGCTGCACAGCGGCCCGCCCGCCGGGCTCGCGGGGGTCGCGGAGTCGGTGACGCGGCGGTTCCTCGCCGACCGGGAGCCGGCGCCGGTGCGTGCGGTGCGCGAGCCGTCGGCCTGGCTGAAGCTCGGCCCGGTCACCCGGCACAACCTCACCGCGCTGGAGGCGGAGCTGCCGCTCGGGGTGTTCACCGCCGTGACCGGGGTCTCAGGGTCCGGGAAGTCGACCCTCGTCGGCGAGATCACCGACCGGCTCCCGGGCGTGGGACGCCTGGTGACGGTCGATCAGAAGCCCATCGGCCGTACGCCCCGGTCCAACCTGGCGACGTACACCGGCCTCTTCGACGTCGTGCGGAAGCTGTTCACGGCGACGGACGAGGCGAAGGCACGCGGGTACAGGGCGGGGCGGTTCTCCTTCAACGTGACCGGCGGGCGGTGCGAGACCTGCCAGGGCGAGGGCTTCGTCTCGGTGGAGCTGCTCTTCCTGCCCAGTACGTACGCGCCGTGCCCGGACTGCCACGGGGCCCGCTACAACCCGCAGACCCTCCAGGTCACCCATCGGGGTCTGAACATCGCCGAGGTGCTGGACCTGACGGTCGAGGAGGCGGCCGAGTTCTTCGTGGACGTCCCGGTCGCCGCCCGCAGTCTGCGCGCGCTCCTCGATGTCGGTCTCGGCTATCTGCGGCTGGGGCAGCCCGCCACCGAGCTGTCCGGAGGCGAGGCCCAACGCATCAAGCTGGCAGCTGAGTTGCAGCGTGCGACGACCCGGCGCGGGCACACCCTGTACGTCCTGGACGAGCCGACGACCGGGCTGCATCCGGCCGATGCCGAGGTGCTGATGCGGCAGCTGCAGGGCCTCGTCGACGCCGGGAATTCGGTGGTCGTCGTGGAGCACGACATGGCAGTTGCGGCGATCGCCGACTGGATCGTCGACCTCGGGCCCGGAGGCGGCGACGAGGGAGGCCGGATCGTGGCCGCCGGGCCGCCCCGCGAGGTGGCCGGGTCGCGGGACAGCCGGACCGCCCCCTATCTCGCGAAGGAGTTCGCCGGGACGGCACACGGGGCAGCGACCGGGACGGCGCACGGCAGAGCGACCGGGACGCCGTCCTGAGCTCTCGACCGTGCCGGCGTGCGGGAAGTCAGCGCCGGGCCTTTCGGTTCGCCCGCAGCCACTCCTTGTTCATCGCCGCGATGGACGGCAGTGGGATCCCCTTGGGGCAGGCGGTGGCGCATTCCCCGGCGAGGGTGCAGCCTCCGAAGCCCTCGTCGTCCATCTGCGCGACCATGTCGAGGACGCGGGTCTCCCGCTCGGGCGCACCCTGCGGGAGCACGTTCAGATGGTTGATCTTGGCCGAGGTGAACAGCATCGCCGATCCGTTGGGGCAGGCCGCGACGCACGCCCCGCAGCCGATGCACTCGGCGTGCTCGAAGGCGAAGTCGGCGTCGGCCTTGGGCACGGGCGTGGCGTGGGCCTCGGGCGCCGCGCCGGTCGGCACGCTCACGTAGCCGCCCGCCTGGATGATCCTGTCGAAGGCCGACCGGTCCACGACGAGGTCCTTGACCACGGGGAACGCGGAGGCCCGCCACGGTTCGACGTCGATGGTGTCGCCGTCGGCGAAGGACCGCATGTGGAGCTGGCAGGTGGTGGTGGCCTCGGGGCCGTGCGCGTCGCCGTTGATGACGAGCGAGCACGCGCCGCAGATGCCTTCGCGGCAGTCGTGGTCGAAGGCGACGGGGTCGTCGCCGGAGAGGATGAGTTCCTCGTTGAGGGTGTCGAGCATTTCGAGGAACGACATGTCCTCGGAGATGCCGTCGACGTCGTAACTCGCCATCTCCCCGGGGGTGTGGGGGTTCTTCTGGCGCCAGACGCGCAGGGTGAGCCTCATGCGTAGCTCCGCTGGGTGGGATGGACGTACTCGAAGACCAGGTCTTCCTTGTGCAGGACGGGGGCGCCGCTGCCGGGGGTGAACTCCCAGGCGGCGGCGTACGAGAAGTTCTCGTCGTCGCGGGCGGCCTCGCCGTCCGGGGTCTGGGACTCCTCGCGGAAGTGGCCGCCGCAGGACTCCTCGCGGTGCAGTGCGTCGAGGCACATCAGCTCGGCGAGCTCCAGGTAGTCGACGATGCGGTTGGCCTTCTCCAGCGACTGGTTGAACTCCTCGCCGGTGCCCGGCACCTTGATCCGCCGCCAGAACTCCTCGCGGATCTCCGGGATCCGGTCGAGCGCCTTGCGCAGGCCCTCCTCGGTCCGCGCCATGCCGCAGAACTCCCACATCAGCTCGCCGAGTTCGCGGTGGAAGGAGTCGGGGGTGCGGTCGCCGTCGACGGCGAGCAGCCTCTCGATGCGCTGCCCGGTCTCCCGTACGACCTCGGCCGCGGCCGGGTGGGAGGCGTCCACGGGCTCCAGGTGGGCGTTCCTGGCGAGGTAGTCGTTGATGGTGGAGGGGAGTACGAAGTACCCGTCGGCCAGGCCCTGCATCAGCGCGGAGGCGCCGAGACGGTTCGCGCCGTGGTCGGAGAAGTTGGCCTCGCCGACGGCGAACAGGCCGGGCACGGTGGTCTGGAGGTCGTAGTCGACCCACAGCCCGCCCATGGTGTAGTGCACGGCGGGGTAGATCCGCATGGGCGTCTCGTACGGGTCCTCGGCGGTGATCCGCGCGTACATGTCGAAGAGGTTGCCGTACTTCTCCTCGACGGCCTTGCGGCCCATCCGGGCGATGGCGTCCGCGAAGTCCAGGTAGACGCCCTGTCCGCCGGGGCCGACCCCCCTGCCCTCGTCGCAGACGTTCTTGGCGGCGCGCGAGGCGATGTCGCGGGGGACGAGGTTGCCGAAGGAGGGGTAGATGCGCTCCAGGTAGTAGTCGCGCTCGTCCTCGGGGATCTCGCGGGCGGGCCGCGTGTCGCCGTGCGCCTTCGGCACCCAGATGCGGCCGTCGTTGCGCAGCGACTCGCTCATCAGCGTCAGCTTGGACTGGTGGTCGCCGGTGCGCGGGATGCAGGTGGGGTGGATCTGGGTGAAGCAGGGGTTGGCGAAGTACGCGCCGCGCCGGTGCGCCCGCCAGATCGCGGTGGCGTTGGAGTTCATGGCGTTCGTCGACAGGTAGAAGACGTTGCCGTAGCCGCCCGACGCGAGGACGACGGCGTCCGCGAAGTACGTGTCGATCTTCCCGGTGACCAGGTCACGGGCGACGATGCCGCGCGCCTTGCCGTCCACGACGATCAGGTCGAGCATCTCGGTGCGCGGGTGCATCTCGACGTTCCCGGCGGCGATCTGCCGCGACAGCGCCTGGTAGGCGCCGAGCAGCAGCTGCTGTCCGGTCTGGCCGCGTGCGTAGAAGGTCCGGGACACCTGGACGCCGCCGAAGGAACGGGTGTCGAGCAGGCCGCCGTACTCGCGGGCGAAGGGGACGCCCTGGGCCACGCACTGGTCGATGATCTCGACGGAGATCTGGGCGAGCCGGTGCACGTTGGACTCGCGGGCGCGGAAGTCGCCGCCCTTGACGGTGTCGTAGAAGAGCCGGTGCACCGAGTCGCCGTCGTTGCGGTAGTTCTTGGCGGCGTTGATGCCGCCCTGGGCGGCGATCGAGTGGGCGCGGCGCGGGGAGTCGGAGAAGCAGAACTGCACGACGTGGTAGCCCTGTTCGGCGAGTGTGGCCCCCGCCGAGCCGCCGGCGAGTCCTGTGCCGACGACGATCACGGTGTGCTTGCGCCGGTTGGCGGGGTTGACCAGCTTCGCCTCGAAGCGGCGGGTGTCCCAGCGGTCGGCGACGGGTCCTGCCGGGGCCCTGGTGTCGGTGATCGGTTCGCCGGTGGAGTATGCGGCGTACGAGGAGGTCATGTCAGTTCACCAATCCGGTCATCACGGCGACCGGCACGGAGAGGAAGCCCACGGTCAGCACGAGGGCGAGGAGATGGGCGACGGCCTTCAGGATGCGTTCGCGGGTGGCGTTGCCGACGCCGAGCGTCTGGGCCGCGCTCCAGAATCCGTGCCTGATGTGCAGGCCGACGGCGAGCATGGCGACGATGTAGATCACGTTGCCGTGCCACTGGGAGAAGGTGGCGACGACGTTCTCGTACGGATGCCCGGACTGCGCGTGCGGGTTGACGGTGAGGGTCGTCAGGTCGAGCAGGTGCCACACGATGAAGAGCAGCAGGATGATGCCGCCCCAGCGCATGGTGCGGGTCGCGTAGCTCGCGCGGCGCCGCTTGTGGGCGTACGCGACGGGCCTGGCCCGGATGTCCCGGCGGCTGAGCTGGTACGCGGCCACGCCGTGCCCGACGACCGCGGCGAGCAGCAGCACGCGGACGAGCCACAGCCCCCACTCGTAGTGCAGGACGGGGTCGCCCATGGTGCGCAGCCAGTGCGCGTAGCCGTTGAACTCGTCCGTCCCGAAGAAGATCTTCAGATTGCCGATCATGTGCGCGACGAGATACCCGAGCATGATCAGCCCGCTGACGGCCATGACCGTCTTCTTGCCGACGGTCGACCCCCAGAATCCCCGGAGTCCGGTGGGGCGCCGTACGGGCGGTTTTCGGGAGGGTGCGGTGTCCTGCCGCGTTGCCAGAGCCATGGACCAAGACGCTAGGCCGGAAGGCCCCAGAGGTCCAAGACATGGTGCGGCTCATCTCCATAGGCAATGCCTATCGAAGCATTTAGACTGGCCTCATGCAGTTCCAGCAGCTCCGCTATTTCGTGGCCGTCGCCGAGTCCCGGCACTTCACCCGTGCCGCCGAGGAGCTGCATGTGGCGCAGCCTTCGCTCTCCCAGCAGATCCGCTCACTGGAGCGGGAGTTGGGTGCCGATCTCTTCACCAGGGCACGCGGCAACATCGCCCTGACCGACGCGGGCGAGGCGCTCCTCCCGCTCGCCCGGCGGATCCTCGCCGACACGGACACCGCGCGCCTTGAGGTGCAGGAGCTGGCGCAGCTGCGGCGGGGGCGGGTGCGCCTCGGCGCGACGCCGAGCCTGTGCACCGGGCTCCTGCCCGACGTGCTGCGCACCTTCCACGACGCGCACCCCGGGATCCAGCTGCTCGTCGAGGAGGGCGGCTCGCACGATCTCGTACGAGAACTGGCGCGCGGCGCCCTGGACCTCGCCCTCGTCGTCCTGCCGCTGCCCACCCCCTCCCCCGCGCTCACCACGGTCGAGCTGCTGCACGAGGACCTGGTGGTGGTCTCCTCGCCGTCCGCGCGGGCGCCGCGCAGGCCGGTGCGGATCGCGGATCTGCGGGACGAGCCGATGGTGATGTTCCGGCACGGCTACGACCTGCGGGAACTGACCGTGGCCGCCTGCCGCGCCGAGGGCTTCGAGCCGACGTTCACGGTGGAGGGCGGCGAGATGGACGCGGTCCTCGGTTTCGTACGGGCGGGTCTTGGCGTGGCCGTCGTCCCGCGCATGGTGGCGGAGCGGTCCGGCACGGGCCTGCGGACCACCCCGCTGGCCGGCCCGGGACTACGACGCACGATCGCACTGGCCCACCGCAGCGACGTGGCTCCGCCTCGGGCGGCGCGGGAGTTGCAGCGCGTGCTCCTGGCGGAGCGGTGAGCGGTCGCGGGACGGGCGGTGTCAGCCGCCCAGGGAGCTAGGGGCAGGCATGGAGGGGCGCGGGGAACTGCGCGACCAGCCACGACGCACCCGCACGACGACCACCCGGCCCGGACGGGCAGCCCCAGGGGCGGCCCCGATCAGACCGCGTCCACAAGCATCAGCGAGTGGATCCTGTCCGGCGCACCCGGCCTCGCGTAGTACCACCCCTGCGCCGTGTCGCAGCCCAGCTCCCTCAACTGGTCGGCCTGGGCGCCCGTTTCGACACCCTCGACGGTCACGGCCAGTTCCAGGCTGTGGGCGAGTGAGACGATCCCTTCGACGATCTTCAAGTCCACCGGATCGGCGGGCAGTTGCTGCATGCTCTGGGTGAAGGAGCGGTCCAGCTTCAGGACGCTCACCGGCAGGCGGCGCAGGTTGGCGAGGTTGGAGTACCCCGTACCGAAATCGTCCAGCGCGATGTCGACGCCCATCTCGGCGAGCTGACGCAGCGGCTTCAGGAGGTCGTCGTCGGCCCCTATCAGCGCGGACTCGGTGACTTCCAGGCACAGTGCCCCGGGCGAGAGTCCGGCGCGTTCCAGGACCTCGACGGTGTCGGCGACCAGGCCGGGGTGGTGCAGCTGGGTGGGCGAGAGGTTGACGTTGATGCGCAGGGGTCCGCCGTCGGCGTGCTTCTCCTGCCAGTACCTGGCCTGGGTGACGGACTCCTGGAGCACCCAGCGGCCGAGCGGCACGATGAGGCCGGTGTGCTCGGCGAGCGGGATGAACCGGTCCGGGCCGAGGACGCCGTGCTGCGGGTGGCTCCAGCGGACCAGGGCCTCGGCGCCGTGCACGCTGCCGTCACCGAGGTGGACCAGCGGCTGGTACTCGATGAAGAACTCGCCGCGCTCCAGGGCCGCGGGCAGCGCGTTGGTCAGCCCGTGCCGGGTGATGGCGCGTGCGTCGGCCTCGTCGTCGGCGAACTCGAAGCGGTTGCCGCCCGCCGACTTGGCCCGGTACATGGTGATGTCGGCGCTGCGCAGCACGTCCGCGGGACCGCGCTCGCCCGCCGGGCCCTCGACGATGCCGATGGAGCCGCGCACGGTGATCTCGCGGCCCTCCAGGTGTATCGGGGTGGCCAGCGCGGACAGTATCCGGGCGGCCAGGTCGTCGACCTCGCGGCGGGTGTCGGGTCCCGTGGTCAGCGCCACGAACTCGTCGCCGCCGAGCCGGGCCACCATCTCGCCCGGGGCGGTCGCACAGCTCTGCAGCCGGTCGGCGACCTCGACGAGCAGACGGTCCCCTGCGGAGTGGCCGAGGCTGTCGTTGACGGCCTTGAAGCCGTCCAGGTCGAGGTAGCAGAGCCCGAAGCGGGTGGCACCGCGCACGGACAGGGCCTTCTCCAGCCGTTCGAAGAACAGCGTGCGGTTGGGCAGGCCGGTGAGCGCGTCGTGGGTGGCTTCGTAGCGCAGCCGCAGGTTGAGGAGCCGACGCTCGGTGGTGTCCTCCATGAGGGCGAGCTGGTACTGGGGGCGGCCGTCGGAGTCGCGCAGCAGGGACACCGTGAGGTTGGTCCACAGGACGGTGCCGTCGCCGCGGTAGAACGCCTTCTCGCAGCGGTAGTGGTCACGCTCGCCGCGCACCAACTCCTCGTACATCCGCCAGACTTGGGCGGTGTCCTCGGGGTGTCCCCACTCGCTGACCTTGCGGCCCCTGACCTGGGAGTCGAGGCCGCCGAACATCCGGGTCAGCGTCTCGTTGACCTCCAGGATGGTGCCGTCGAGTGCGGCGATTCCGATACCGACGGCCGCTCCCTCGAAGACCGCGCGGAAGCGTTCCTCGGTGGCGTGCAGGGCCTGCTGGGCCTCGCTGCGGGCGGACAGGGCGGACCGGGCGATGGCCTCCTGCTCGCGCAGGGTGCGCTCGCGCAGCGCCTGGGCGAAGCCGGCGGCGATGCCGTGCTGGAGGCGGGCGCAGCGGGCCCGGTTCTCCTCGGCGGCGGCCGGGGCTTCGTCACCGGCGGCGCAGTAGAGGACGAGGTACGACTCGACGACGCCGAGGGTACGCACGAGGGCGTCCGGGTCGGTGCAGTGTGCGCCGACGAGGGCGGCCCCGACCTCGTGCGCGGGCGCCGGGTCGAAGGGCCGCCGGTGCAGGGCCGTGCCGAGCCGCCGGGCGAGCGGCAGCAGGAGCTGCTCGAACTCGGGGCGGGTCAGGGAGGTGGCGGTGGCCGGGAAGATGGCCCGGCTCCAGATCGTGGCGAACCGCCGGAGCCGGTCCTCGGGGCCGTCGGGGGCGGGGTCGCCGTGCGCCTGACTGTCGGGAGCGGGACCGCCGTGGGCCCTGCCGTCCGGAGCGGCACCGCCGTGGGGTTGAGCGTCGGGGACGGAGCCCGGTCCGTGCGCCTTGCCGTCGGGGACGGAGCCCGGTCCGTGCGCCCCGTCCGGTGCCTGCGCCTGCGCGCTCACGCCTTGCGCCCCACCCCTGCGAAGCCCGAGAACGCGTACGGGTCCTCCTGCGCGACAGGGGTTTCGGGCCGCCAGTCGGCCATCGGGACGAGGCCGGGTGCCACCATCTCGAACCCGTCGAAGAACCGGTCGACCTCGGCGTGCGAGCGCATGATCAGCGGGCTCTTGATCTGCTGGTAGACGTCGACGGTGCCGCTCGCCTGTTCCTCCGGGACCGGGATGCCCTCGAACGAGGCGTGGGTGACGATCAGCATGCTGCCCGGCGCGAGCGCGTCGCGGAGGGTGGCGACGGCGGCCTGCGGGTCGTCGGCGTCCTCGATGAAGTGCAGTACGGCGACCAGGAGGAGCGCCACCGGCCGTTCCAGGTCGAGGAGTTCACCCAGCTCGGGGTGGTCCAGGATCTCGCGCGGCTTGCGCAGGTCCGCGGCGATGACCGTGGCCAGGTCGTTCCCGGCGAGTACCGCCTGGCTGTGGGCGACGGCCACCGGGTCGTGGTCGACGTACACGACGCGCGCCCCGGGGTCGGCGGCCTGGGCGACCTCGTGGACGTTGCCGAAGGTGGGGATGCCGGAGCCGATGTCGAGGAACTGCGTGACGCCCTCGGACAGTGCGTGCCGCACGGCCCGCCGCATGACCGCCCGGTTCGCCTGCATGACCTTGGGCAGGCCCGGCATGAACTCCATGGCCCGGCGGGCCGCCTCCCGGTCGACCTCGAAGTTGTGCGAACCGCCCAGGTAGAAGTCGTAGATGCGGGACACGCTCGGCATCGAGATGTCGATGCCGGGCGGGGCCCAGGCGGGACGCTCCATCAATGTCTCCAACAAGTCGCCACAACGAGTTCGGGCACGGCTGATCACTGTGCCCGGTTGTTCGAGCCGAGGCTACTGATCCGCAGCCAGCAGAGCGAGTGAAAACGGAAAATGGCGGTCCGTTCTCGGTCACACTCCGATGACATGCACCCCTACGTTCACGCGAGGTGCCCGGGACGCGTCCGGCCCGTGGTTACCCCACCGAGCGGGAACCACGGGCCGACAGGATGAGCGGATTGTCAGGGACAGATACTTTGGGGGGCCCACGCGTTTACCCTGGGG
>NZ_JBSGZD010000140.1:0-19352 GCF_053610825.1 Streptomyces sp. NPDC054863
CGGCGCGTACCGGAGGGTGAACCATCGGCTCCGGTGCTGCGTCCTCACCGGGAACGGCGCACGGCAAGGACGGGGGAGCGGTGTCGACGACGTACGAGCAGCGACACGGGTACGAAGAGGCCGGGCGCGGGGCATGGCCCGACGGGCGGCACTGGGGCGAGGACGCGAAGGGGCGGGGCACCTGGCGGCGGGGCCGGATCGTCGGCCTGGCGGCGGTACTGCTGGGGCTGCTGCCGGTCCTGCACGGGTACGTGCCGGACGCACGCGGTCTCGGCAGCCTCGCGGAAACCTTCCTGCCCTGGCTGGGACTGCTGATCCTGCCGCTGCTGATGCTCGCCAGGTGGCGCCGTTCGGCGCTCGCCCTGGTGGCGCTGGTGGTCCCCGTCGGGGCGTACGGCGGTCTGGTGGGCGGGGCGCTCCTGGGGGCCGGGGGCAGCGCCTCGTACGACTTCAGCGTGGTGCAGCACAACATCGCCGACGACAATCCCGATCCGGCGGGTGCGGTACGGGCGCTGGCGGCGGCCGGGCCGAAGCTCATCGCGCTGGAGGAGGTCACGGCGGGTGCGGCGGCGAAGATCTCGGGCGTGCTCCGGGCGCAGTACCCGCATCACGCGGTGGTGGGGACCGTGGGGCTCTGGTCGGTGTATCCCCTGCGGGACGTCACCGTGGTGGACCTCAAGCCGGAGGGGGTCAAGGAGCCGTGGAAGCGGGGAATGCGGGCGACGGCGCTGACGCCGAAGGGACATGTCGCGGTTCATGTCGCGCACCTCCCCTCGGTACGGGCGACCTGGCCGCAGGGCCTGAAGACGGGATGGCGCAACGAGGCGGCGGTCCGGCTGGGGGCCGCGCTGAAGGCGGAGCGGACCGAGCGGGTGATCCTGCTGGGCGACCTCAACGCGACGGCGGACGAACGGGGCCTGGACCCGGTGGTCTCCGAAGTGGACGACACGGGCGGCAGGTTCGGCTTCAGCTGGCCACAGCGGTTCCCGGTGGCACGGCTGGACCATGTGATGGTGCGGGGCGGTGAGGTCGTCCGCTTCGAGAAGCTGGCGGCCACGGGCAGCGATCACCTGCCGGTGCTGGCGCGGGTGGAGTTCTAGCGGGGGAGTTCCCGACAGGGGCCGCTTGGACTCGCGGGCCAACTGCTTGGACGTTCACCAGTGATCTTGTTCAGGTACTTCTCCGGGCCACCCCCACCCCGTACTTTCCGGGCATCACCACTGACTCGGGAGGAACCCATGGCCACTGACCTCACCCGGCGACGGCTGTTCGCGATCGGCGGCGGAGCGCTCGGTGCCGCTGCCGCGGGCTCGATGCTGCCGCCTTCGCTGCAGGACGCCATCGCCGCGGAGCGCCCCGCGTCCGGCGGGCTGCGTGCGATCAAGCACGTCGTCGTGCTGATGCAGGAGAACAGATCCTTCGACCACTACTTCGGCACCCTGCGCGGCGTGCGCGGCTTCGGGGACCGCAACGCCATCGAACTGCCCGGCGGGAAGCCGGTGTTCGAGCAGCCGGGGCCGCTGAAGAGCGTGCTGCCGTTCCCGATCCGGGACGCGGCGGCGGCGCAGAAGAAGGACCTCCAGTACATCGGCGACCTCGACCACTCGTGGGACGGCGGGGCGAAGGCCTGGAACCAGGGCTGGATGAACGGCTGGGTGACCGCCAAGACCGGCGCCACCATGGCGTACTACGACCGCCGCGACCTGCCCCTGCACTACGAGCTCGCCGACACCTTCACCATCTGCGACGCCTACCACTCGTCCATCCACACCTCGACGAGCCCCAACCGCAACCACCTGTGGAGCGGCTGGACGGGGCACGAGGCCGACGGCAGCCGTGCCGTCACCAACGCCGCGTACTCCGAAGGCACCCACCCCGGCTACCCCTGGCCGACGTACGCCGAGCGCCTGGAGAAGGCGGGCCGCAGCTGGCAGACGTACACCGAGTGGGAGAACTTCACCGACAACAACATCGAGTTCTTCACCACCTTCAAGAAGATCGCCCGCAAGGCGCTGGCCAAGACCGGTGGCCACACCTTCATGGAGTCCTTCTACGCCGCCGTCCGGGACACCAAGGACGCCACCGAGCGCACCAGGCTGCTCGGCCTCCTGGAGGAGGGCGTGGCGACCCTCACCAAGGCCGAGCGCTCGCTCTTCGAGCGGGGTCTGCGCCGCGGCGAGACCGGCAGCCTCGCCAAGAACTTCCGCGCCGACGTGGCCGCAGGCAAGCTGCCCGAGGTCTCCTACCTGGTGCCCTCGGCCGTCGACTCCGAGCACCCCGGCTCGTCCTCCCCGGTCGCCAGCGCCTCGCTCGTCTACCAGGTGCTTGACGCCCTCGGCTCGCACCCCGACGTGTGGCGGCACACCGCCGTCCTCATCAACTACGACGAGAACGACGGCTTCTTCGACCACGTGCCGCCGCCGGTGCCGCCGACCGACAACACCGACGAGCGCTGGAAGGGACGGCCGACCGGCCTCGGCATCCGCGTCCCGATGCTGATCGTCTCGCCGTGGACCGTGGGCGGCTACGTCTGCTCCGAGACCTTCGACCACACCTCGGTGGTGCGCTTCCTGGAGCAGTGGACGGGCGTCCGCGAGCCCAACATCACCCCGTGGCGCAGGAAGGTCACCGGCGACCTGACCTCCGCGTTCGACTTCAAGCGCACGCACCGCCGGCCCTCGGTGGACCACCCGGGCGAGATCCCGCCGTTCACCGGTCGGTGGCGTCCCGTGCCGCCGCTGGAGCAGCACATGCCGAAGCAGGAACCGGGGGTGCGGCGGGCTCGGGCCCTGCCGTACCAGCCGGACGTGGACGGCCGGATCGCCGCGGGCGGCGGGTCCCTGCGGCTGTCCGTCAGCAACTCGGGCCGCGCGAGCGCGCACTTCGCGCTCTACCCCTACGCGGGCGAGTTCGCCGTACCGCAGCACCTGGACGTACGGGGCCACGCGGACTGGTCCGTGCCGCTGACGGGGGACGCGTACCGCTTCACCGTCACCGGGCCGAACGGCTTCCGCCGGGAGTTCGCCGGTACCCGCTCCGGTACGGCGGAGGTGTCCAGCCGTATCGAGAGCCGTGACCGGGACCTGCACCTGACCCTGACCAACCGGGGGCGGAAGGCGGTCACGTTCACCGTGCAGCCGCTGGCGTACGCCGACGAGGACGACCTCGACGTACGGCGGCCCCGCCGGGTCACCGTCCGTCCCGGCCGCAGCCGCAGCGTCGTCCACTCTGCCGACGACGCACACGGCTGGTACGACCTGGCGGTCACCGTCGAGGGCGAGAGCGCCTTCCGGCGGCGGCTGATGGGCCACATCGAGAACGGACGGGCGAGCGTCTCGGGCTGAGGCCCCGGCGTCCTGGCCGCCGGGCCCGAGCTGTGGGGCGGCGGCCGTCCGTGCGAAGATCCCGGTTGCGTGCCGTGGGAGCGGCACGCGACCGGGACGGAAGAACGGGGAGCGGGATGTTCGGCATCGATCTGGACGACGAAGGCACAGCGGTACTGCGGCCACTGGAACCGTGGCGGGCCGAGGAGTTCCTGGCCCACATCGACCGGGGCCGGGACTACATCGGCCGGTACATCGGGATGCCCGACTTCAACACCGACCTTGAGTCCGCGCGCGGCTTCCTCCAGCGGTACGCGGAGAAGACCGCGGCGGACGCCGGGCAGATCTTCGGGATCTGGGCCGACGGGAAGCTCGTCGGCGGCGTCATGTTCCGGCTCTTCGACGCGAAGGCCGGCACCTGCGAGGTCGGCTGCTGGCTGGAGCCGTCGGCGACCGGGCGCGGGCTGGTCACCAAGGCGTGCCGGGTGCTGATCGACTGGGCGGTGGACGGGCGCGGCATCCACCGCGTCGAGTGGATCGCCGACGCCGAGAACACCGCGAGCCTCAAGGCCGCCAAGCGGCTGGGCATGCAGAAGGACGGCGTACTGCGGGAGGCGTACCGCTACCGCGGGACCCGGCACGACCAGGAGATCTGGTCGGTGCTGGCGCCGGAGTGGCGTGCGGGCCGGGAGGGACGAGAAGCGCGTTAAGGGGTCTCTCAGATACGACGCCTAGCGTGCGGCGCATGAATGCCAACTCCCGCACCGAGGCCAAGAACGACGCCGCTGCCGAGGCTTCCGCCGAGGCGGAAGGCAAGAACGAAACGAACGACAAGGCCGTGAGGACGGACAAGGCCGTCAAGACGGACAGTGCCGCCACGGCAGACAGCGCAAGCAGCGCAGACAGTGCTGTCAAGACGGACAAGGCCGAGGTGAAGGGCTCGAAGGACACGAAGGCTTCGAAGGACGCCGCCGGGTCCTCCGAGCCCTCCGGCGAGGAGAAGGCTGCCGCGGCGGACGACGACGCGGACGCCGAGGCGGGCGACGACGCCGACGACGACCTCTTCGAGCTCGACGAGGAGCCGGCCCGGCCCGTCTCCGCCGCGGCGGGCGCCGGAGCGATCGTCTCCGCCGGACTCGCCCTCTCCGCGCTCACCGGCACCTGGACCAGCCGGGTACTCGCCGAGCGCGAGACCCTGGTCAGCCAGCTCTCCCTCTCCAAGACCAGCGACTCCGCCACCCAGATCGAGGGCCTCTACGGCAACGGCTGGCACACGACGGCACTGGTCAACGGCGGCTTCGCCCTGCTGGCGCTGCTGGTCGGGGCCGGTGTCCTGCTGGCCCTGCGCCCCTCGGCCCCGGCGCTCGCCGCCGCCGCACCGCGCCCGGTCTGGATGCGCGCGGTCGCCTGGGGCGGAGTGATCCTGGCGATCCTGGGCCTGCTCGTCTCGGCCGGCATGTACTTCGACCTGTTCGCGGCCCTGCCCACGGCTCCGGCGGCCCCGGCAGCTCCGGGAGCCTAGGCATCACCGGGGCCCGGGCATCGGCCCGGAGGCAGCGCCTGGGTATCCGCCCGGGCACTGCCTAGGCCTTCCGGGATTTCCCGGGCCGCCTAAGGCCCCCCGTACCCCCGTCTAAGGCCCCCCGCAGGGCC
Organism: Streptomyces sp. NPDC054863; assembly: GCF_053610825.1. Taxonomy (NCBI): domain Bacteria; kingdom Bacillati; phylum Actinomycetota; class Actinomycetes; order Kitasatosporales; family Streptomycetaceae; genus Streptomyces; species Streptomyces sp. NPDC054863. The sequence goes on from NZ_JBSGZD010000140.1 coordinate 4,977, forward strand.
CGGACATGCGGCACTCTCCCGATGTGCAGGCACCCCCTGGGAAGCGAGAGTTGAGGCATCGCAAGACGCCACGACAACCCAACGGGGAGCACAAGATGTTCGATTACGAGATCCAGCAGAGCCGTCACGCCGAGCTCATCGCGGAGGCCGCGCAGGCCCGCCTCGTACGCCAGGCGCGGCAGGCGGCCAAGAGCGCCGGGGTCCGGCACGGGGACAAGAAGCAGGCGGGGGCGGCCAGATCGCTCCGCAGCCACTTCACCCGCGCCGCCTGACGGGCCGCCCGTCATGTGGACAGCGGGTGACGGCGCCCCGAATGGCTGTGCGATGCTCGGCGACGTGGAGACCAGGTCCGTCAGTCCCGTGTTCGTCGGCCGCAGCAGCGAGCTGAGCACCCTCACCGATGCGCTCGCCCGCGCCACCGCGGGCGAGCCGCAGGCGTTGCTGCTCGGGGGCGAGGCCGGGGTCGGCAAGACCAGGCTCGTCGAGGAGTTCCTGGCCGCGGCGGCATCCTCCGCTCCGGCCCGAGCGGTCCGGGCCCCGGCAGACCCGGCCCGAGCGGTCCGGGCCCAGGCTGCTCCGGCCCCAGCGGTCCCGCTCCAAGCCGTCCGGGCCCAGGCCGCTCCGGCCCCGGCAGACCCGGTCCAAGCCGCTCCGGCCCAAGCCCCCGTCGTCGCCGTCGGCGGATGCGTCGAGATCGGCGCCGAAGGCCTGCCCTTCGCCCCCTTCTCCGCAGCCCTGCGCACCCTGCACCGCCTCCTCCCCGACGAGCTGTCCGCCGCGGCGGCCGGCCAGGAGGAGGAACTCGCGCGGCTGCTGCCCGAGCTGAGCGCAACCCCCTACGCGCCGTACGGCCTGTCCACGGCGCCGGGACGCAGCGCGGGCGAGGACGCCACCGCCCGGCTCTTCGAGCTCACCGTCCGCCTCCTGGAGCGCATCGCCGCGCAGCGCACCGTGGTCCTCGTACTCGAAGACCTGCACTGGGCCGACGCCTCCACCCGGCACCTGCTCTCCTACCTCGTGCGCACCCTGCGCAGCGGCCGTCTCGTCGTCCTCGGCACCTACCGCGCCGACGACATCCACCGCCGCCACCCGCTGCGCCCGCTGCTCGCCGAACTCGACCGGCTGCGCACCGTACGGCGCATCGAACTGCCGCGCTTCAACCGCGACGAAGTGCACCGCCAGCTCACCGGAATTCTCGGCTCCGCGCCCGAACCCGTCCTCGTCGACGAGGTGTTCGGCCGCTCCGACGGCAACGCCTTCTTCGTCGAGGAGCTCGCCGTCTCGATGGGCAACGGCTGCCGGACCTCCCTCACCGACTCCCTCCGCGACCTCCTGCTCGTACGCGTCGAAGCGCTCCCCGACGACGCCCAGAAGGTGGTGCGGATCGTCGCAGAGGGCTGCTCCACCGTCGAGTACCGGCTGCTTCTCGCCGTTGCCCGGCTCACCGAGGACGACCTGATCGAGGCGTTGCGGGCCGCCGTCGGCGCGAACCTGCTGCTCGTCGCACCCGGCGGCGACGGCTACCGGTTCCGGCACTCCCTCGTCCGCGAGGCGGTCAGCGACGACCTGCTGCCCGGCGAGCGCTCCCGGCTCAACCGCAGGTACGCCGAGGTCCTGGAAGCCGACCCCACACTCGTACGCTGCGAGGAGCGGGCCGCCCGCCTCGCCAGCCACTGGTACGCCGCCCACGACCCGGCGAAGGCCCTGCCCGCCGTGCTGGGCGCGGCAGTCGAGGCCCGCAAGCGGCACGCGCGCTCCGAGCAGCTGGAGCTTCTGGAGCGGGCGCTGGAACTCTGGGACGACGCACCCCGGGACGTACGCGCCACCCTGCGGCCCATCGACTTCGCCGAGGTCTACCCGCCCTGCGGCTGCGACCCGGCCACCACCGCGCTGCGCTACCTCGACGTGATGGCCGAGGCCACCGTCGCCGCCCGGCTCAGCGGCGCACGCGAACGCGCCCTTAAGCTCGCCAAGCGCGCCCTGCGGATCCTCGACGAGGACACGGGATCCGGGTCGTACTCGGAGTCCGACGCGCTGCGGGCCGCCTGGTTCTGGGTCCAGCGCTCCAAGGCGGTGATGGGCCTCGCCCGCGGCGACGGCTGGGCGGAACTTGCCACCGCCCAGGAACTGCTGCGCGGCCTGCCGCCGTCCGCCGTGCACGCGGACATCCTGTCGCTGGTCGCGGGCTGGTCCATGCTGAACGAACCGGGACCCGAAGCCGTCGCCACCGCCGAACAGGCCGTCGAGTACGCCCGGATGGTCGGCGCCCAGGACACCGAACTCAACGCCCGGGTCACCCTCGGCGGCCTGATGGTCGACTCCGGGGACGTCGAGAGGGGCTTCGCCGAGCTGTACGAGGTGCGCGAGCGCGCCCTCGCCGAGAACATGGTCACCGTGGCGAACCGCTGCTACTCCAACCTGCCCTCCCTGCTGGAGGCCGTCGGCCGCTCCCGCGAATCCGTCGAACTGTGCGAGGAGGGCATCGCCTACGCGCGGGCGCACGGCCTCCAGGACGCCGAGCACTGGGTGCGCGGCAACCAGTCCGATTCCTTCTTCTCGCTCGGCCGCTGGGACGAGGTCGCCGCGAACTCCCTGCTGACCGAGCGCGCCGCCGCGCCCACCGTCAAGCCGCGCGCCGCCGCCGCCGTTCGGCGGTCCTCGCTGGCCCTCGCCCGCGGCGAACTGGCCGAGGCGGCCGAGCAGTTGCGGACCGCGACGCAGGGCTACGGCCCGTACGACCGGATGCCCCAGCACCAGCTGCCCCTGCAGCGGCTGGCCCTGGCCATCGCCGCCCACGAGGGCCGCGTCCGGGACGCCCGCGCCGAACTGGAACGCGCCGCCTCCGGTGGCTTCCGGCCCGGCATCCACCGCTACGTCTGGCCACTGCTCCTGGCCGCCGCCGTCATGGAGGCCGAAGTCCGCGGCGTCCCCGCCGCCGACGCGGGCCGCACCGAATCCCTCCGTCTGATCCGCGACCAGGCGAAGCAGCAGGCGACCGGGGTTCCGCTCTGGCAGGCGTACGACTGCTGGGTAGGCGCGGAACTCCTGCGCGCCGAAGGCCGGGACACCCCGGACGACTGGGAGCGGACCGTCACCGCCTTCGAACCCCTGGAGCGCCCCTACGACCTGGCCCGGGTCCGCCTGCGCCACGCGGACTCCCTCCTTGCCGCCGCCCCCGGCCCCACCGCGGACGCCGCCGGACGCGCCGCCGACCGGGTGCGTGCCGCAGAGCTCCTGAGGCTGGCCGGCGCCGTCGCCGACCTGCTCGGAGCCCGCCCACTGGCCGACCGGGTCGCCGAACTCGCCCGGCGGACCCGGCTCGCCCCGGCCCCCGCACCGGTCGCGGCCCCGGCGCAGCAGTCCGCCTTCCACCTCACCCCGCGCGAGCACGACGTCCTGCGCCTGGTCGCGGACGGCCGCAGCAACCGGCAGATAGCCGAGACGCTCTTCATCTCGCCCAAGACAGCCAGCGTCCACGTCTCCAACATCCTCGCCAAGCTGGAGGTGACCGGCCGGGGCGAAGCCGCCGCCGTGGCCCACCGCCTGGACCTCTTCCGCGAGGAGGCCGTGGGGTAACCCCCGGACACTGCGGGCGGACACGGCCGAGGGCCGCGGGCTAGGTCACCTTCACCTTCAGGATCCGGTCGTCGCCCGGCGCAGGCGTGCCCCGGGAGTCCGTCTCGTTGGTCACCACCAGCAACTCGTCGCCGCCCAGGGCGAGTACGGTCCGCAGCCGCCCGTACTTCTCCGTGAAGAACGCCTGCGGCGGGGCCACCGGCTCCGCCCCGTCCAGCGGGATCCGCCACAGCCGCTCGCCGCGCAGCCCTGCCATCCACACCGACCCCTCGGCGAAGGCGATCCCGCTGGGGGAGGCGTCGGAGGTCTTCCACCGGGCGACCGGGTCCACGAACCCGGCCCGGCGTCCCTGGCCCTCCACCTCGGGCCAGCCGTAGTTCTTCCCCGGCTCGATCAGGTTCAGCTCGTCCCAGTTGTCCTGGCCGAACTCCGCCGCCCACAGCCGCCGGTCCGCGTCCCAGGCCAGGCCCTGCACATTGCGGTGGCCCAGCGAATACACCACCGAGTCCGCCTCGGGATTGCCGTGCACCGGCTCGCCGTCCGGCGTCATCCGCAGGATCTTGCCCGCGAGGGACTTCGGGTCCTGGGCGAGACCCCGCTCACCGGTCTCGCCCGTGCCCGCGTAGAGCATCTTGTCCGGGCCGAAGGCGATCCGCCCGCCGTTGTGCACGGTGCCCTTCGGGATGCCCCTGAACACCGTGTCCGCCGCGCCCAGTTGCTGCCCGGCCGGACGCTTCTCGTCGTACAGCATGCGGGCGATGCGGTTGTCGGACTCGGTGGTGAAGTACGCGTAGACCTGGTGGTCCGTGGCGTACGAGGGGGACAGTGCGAGCCCCATCAGGCCGCCCTCGCCGGCCGGGGAGGCCCCCGCCACCGTCCCCACCGCGGTCGCCTTCCCGGTCTTCGCGTCGACCCGGGTGACCGTCCCCTCGTCCCGGGAGGAGACCAGCAGGTCGCCGTCCGGCAGCGCGGCCAGCCCCCAGGGGGACTTGAGGCCCTTGGTGACGGTCGCCGTCACGGTCGCCGACCCCTTCGCGGGCGCGGCCTTCGAGTCGGGCGCGCCCGACGGGGCGGCGCTCCCGGCAGGCCTGCCCGTCGCCGGTGCCGAACTCCCCTTCTCCGAGGGCGGCCTGCCCGCGGGCCCGCCCTCCGCGCACCCCGCCAGGAGCAGGAGTGCCGCAGTGGTCAACACGGCTGTCACAGCAGGACGTCGCACGATGTGGATCCCTTCGATCGACAAGCTCGTACCGTTAATACACCGCTCGCACCCCCGGGGTTCCCGATGCATCCCCGGGTTCCCGATCCCGATCCCGATCCCGATCCCGATCCCGGGCCAGGGACCGGTTCCCGGCCGCCCTCAGTCCCAGGACCCCTGCGCCGCCGGCAGCCCGCCGATCTCCGCCAGATCGGCCGAGGTCAGCCTCAGCTCCGCCGCCGCCGCGTTCTCCGCCACCCACCGGGCCGTCTTCGCCCCCGGCACCGGGATCACGCTCCGCCCCCGGGACAGCACCCACGCCAGCGCCACCTGCGCCGGAGTGACCTCCGGGCCGTGCCGCCGCGCGACCCGCCGCAGCCCGGCCACCACCGGCTGGTTCGCCGCCATCATCTCCGCCGTGAACCTCGGGTGCCGGGCCCGTACGTCGTCCGGTTCGAAGCCCTCGCCCGGCGTCAGCGTCCCCGTCAGGAACCCGTTCCCCAGCGGCATCGCCGCCACGAACCCCACGCCCCGCGCCTCGCACCACGGCAGCAGCCCCTCCAGGGCCTCCGGCGACCACACCGAGAGCTCGGCCTCCACCGCGCTCACCGGAAACACCTGCTGCACCCGCTCCAGCTGACGGACCGTCCCCTCGTGCAGCCCGCCCACCACCGGCCGACCGATCCCCGTGCCCGAGCGCCGTGACGCCCGCGCCCCCACCGCGCACAGCCCCAACGCCCGTACCTTCCCGGCCCGTACGAGATCGGCCATCGCGCCCCACGTCTCCTCGACGGGTATCTCCGGGTCGGCCCGGTGCAGTTGGTAGAGGTCGATCACCTCGGTCTGCAGCCGCCTCAGAGAGGCGTCGCAGGCCCGGCGCACATAGCCGGGCCGCCCGTTCGCCACGATGTGCTGATCGCCCACCAGGAGCCCGCACTTCGTGGAGACGAAGGCCTCCGACCGCCGCTCCTTCAGCACCCGGCCGACCAGCAGCTCATTGGTGAACGGCCCGTACATGTCGGCGGTGTCGAGCAGATTCGCCCCCCGGTCGAGCGCCGTGTGCAGTGCGCGCACCGACTCCTCGCCGCGCTGCCGGGACCCTGTGTACGCCCAGCTCATCGGCATACAGCCGAGCCCGATCGCGCCCACTTCGAGTGCCGTTGCCCCGATTGTCCTGCGCTCCACCTTGCCCGTACCCCTCCGTCTGCCGCACCCCCAAACTAACCGTTGCTGGTCAGACGGTTTCGCATAGCCTCCTGAGCATGACTTCGCACGCCAGTGACACCCGCCCCGCCGACGTCTGGCTGCCGATGGAACCGGCCGGGATCGACGGCCTCCCGGACCCCGCCGCGAGCGGTCTGCGCTACCGCGTCTGGGACGGCCTCACCGACTTCCCCGCCGACCCGGCCGACTGCGCCTTCTACGTCGTCCCGTACATGCTGGAACCCGAGACCGTGCTGCGGCCGTTGCGGCGGATGACCTCCCTGCGCGCCGTCCAGACCCTCACCGCCGGAGTCGACAACATCCAGGGCGGCCTGCGTCCCGGCCTCCACACGGGCGTGGAGCTGTGCAACGCCCGCGGCGTCCACGAGGCCAGCACCGCCGAGCTCGCCCTCGCCCTGACCCTCGCCTCGCTGCGCGGCATCCCCGGCTTCGTACAGGGGCAGCAGCAGGAGGAATGGCGGTCGGGCTTCTACCCGGCACTCGCCGACAAGTCCGTCCTGATCGTCGGGTACGGGTCCATCGGCGCGGCAGTCGAGGACCGGCTCGCCCCCTTCGAGTGTGCGCGGGTGGCGCGCGTCGCGCGCTCCGCCCGCACCACGGAGCGCGGCGCCGTGCACGCGTTCGCCGACCTGCCCGCGCTGCTTCCCGGGGCGGACGTGGTGATCCTCTGCACGCCCCTCACCGACAGCACCGTCCACATGGTCGACTCCGGCTTCCTCTCCCGGATGAAGGACGGCGCCCTCCTGGTGAACGTCTCGCGCGGCCCCGTCGTCGACACCAAGGCCCTCCTCGTGGAGGTGGAGGCGGGCCGCCTGCGCGCCGCACTCGACGTCACCGACCCGGAGCCGCTGCCGGCCGGCCACCCGCTGTGGCACGCACCCGGCGTCCTGATCAGTCCGCACGTGGGCGGCAGCACCTCCGCCTTCCTGCCCCGAGCCAAGCGTCTGCTGGCCCGCCAGCTGACCCGGTACGCCGCGGGGAAGCCCCTCGACAACGTCGTCCACACCGTCGGCTGACGGCCTCCCCGCCGGACCGGCCGACGCCCGAAAAGTCCCGGACGAACACGCTCCGGAGCGGACCGGATGCACCCAGTTCCCGCAATCCCACTGGTAGTTACGGAGCGTAGAGGAAGTATGTCCCTGAGTGACCGTACTGGTGTATCGTCCGGACCTAGGGGCTGCGCCGTGCACCACGTCCATGGCGCTGGGGAGTACGACGGACACGCAAGGGGGGCGACGGGTGATGCACGGCCAGTGGAGAGACGATCCGACGCGGCGAAGTCACCGACGGCCGATACGGCAAGGCGGTCGACGGCCGGTGCGGCAGAGTCACCGACACAGGACGGGCCTTGAGGCGGCTGTCCGCCCCGGCCACCTGAAACCCCCGACCGGGGAGGCCCCGTGAGCGCCCCGGGGGCCCTGCTGACCCGCCGGCCGATCGTAGGCAGGGGCAGTGGTCCGGGTCTGATGCCCCAGATCCTGCTCGCCGTGATCTGCGGAGGATACGCAGCCGGCTCGGCACTCGGCTGGGGATCGCGCCAAGTGGCGCTCATCATGGGCGACTTCGGTCTCGCCGCGGCAGCATTCGTCGCCGCGGTCTCCTGTTACTTCTACGCGCGGACCAGGGAGAGCCGCTTCCGGTCCGCCTGGCTGCTGTTCTCCGTCTCCTCCTTGATGGCGGCGGGCGGAAACTCGGTCTGGGGCTGGTACGAGGTGGTGTTGGGGGACCCCGTACCGGCCCCTTCGCTTGCCGACTTCTTCTTCCTCCTCTTCGGGCCGCCCGCCATCGTCGGCCTCCTGGTCCTCGCCAAGCGCCCCGTCACCCGGGCCGGCTGGGTCTGTCTGGCGCTCGACTCCTGGCTGATCGCGGGCTCGCTGCTGACCCTCTCGTGGAGCCTCGCCCTCGCGCACACCGCGGACTTCCAGGGCGCCAACACGGCGCACGCCGCGCTCAAGCTCGCCTATCCGCTGCTCGACATCGCACTCGTCAGCATGGTCCTGGCGCTGCACTTCCGCCGCTCGTCGGCCAACCGGACCGCGATCAACACCGCGATCGCGGCCCTCGCCATGACCGTGCTGTGCGACGCCCTGTTCACCTCGCCGCTGCTGCGCGAGAAGTACCACTCCGGGCAGATCCTCGACGCGGGCTGGTTCGCCGGTTCACTGCTCCTCGCGTACGCCCCCTGGGGGGTGAGCCGCACCGCCCAACTGCGCGACAGAGCCCCCTGGCACGGACGGAACACCCGGAGCCGCAAGGTCGCCCAGGGTGGCCAGCCGGTACAGAAGGGCCACCCCGCGCAGAACGGCCAATCCGCACAGAACGGCCACCCCGCACAGAACGGCCAGAGCGCCCCGGGCAGCCAGGGCACTCCGAGCGCCCAGAGCACTCCGAGCGCCCGGAGCGCGCTTCGTCAGCCCCGCGCCCAGCACGTCCCGCAGGGCTCCGGGGTCCGGACCCCGCAGGGCCGGACCGCGGCCGGCCGGGCACCCAGCAGGCCCATCGCCGGTTCGCTGGCCGCCCTCACCCCGTACCTCGCGGCGGCCGTCTGCGTGCTCGGCATCCTCTACAACGTCATGGACGGCCACAAGCTCGACCGGGTGGTCCTCTTCACGGGCTGTACGGTCGTCCTCGCCCTGGTGGTCCGCCAGGGCATCATGCTCGTCGACAACATCTCGCTCACCCAGGAACTGGCCCAGAAGGAGAACCACTTCCGCTCCCTGGTGCAGGGCTCCAGCGACGTCATCATGATCGCCGCACCCACCGGCATACTGCGCTACGTCAGCCCGGCCGCCTCCGGCGTCTACGGCCGCGACGCCGACGAGCTCATCGGCTCCGAACTGGCCTCGATCATCCACCCCGCCGACCTCGGCTCCGTCGTCCACGAGGTCCGCCGCTTCCTCGCCGCCTCCCCCCTGGAAGAGCCCACCACCCGCATAGAATGCCGCTTCAAGTCCGGCACGGGCGACTGGCTCAACGTCGAGTCGACCGTCAACCGGCACCAGGGCGGCCTGATCTTCAACAGCCGCGACGTCACCGAACGGGTCCGCCTCCAGGCCCAGTTGCAGCACAACGCCGAGCACGACCCGCTCACCGACCTCCCCAACCGCGCCCTGTTCACCAAACGGGTCCGCCTCGCGCTCACCGGGCGCCGCGCCACCGACCTCGGCACGGCCGTCCTGTTCATCGACCTCGACGGCTTCAAGGCGGTGAACGACCGATTGGGCCATCAAGCCGGCGACGAGCTGCTGATCCAGGCGGCCCGCCGCCTCCAGGACTCGGTACGGGCCGGCGACACCGCCGCCCGGCTCGGCGGCGACGAGTTCGCCGCACTGATCCTCGGCGACGGCACCCGCGACCAGGCCGCCCGCGAGTACCAGGTCCACGAGATCGCCGACCGGCTCCGCCTCACCCTCTCCCAGCCCTACAAGGTCGACGGCAACGACGTCCGCGTCGCCGCCTCCATCGGCGTCGCCTTCGCCGAGCCCGGCATCACCCCCACCGACCTCATGCGCAACGCGGACCTCGCCATGTACCGCGCCAAGGCGGCAGGCAAGGACCGCGTCGAGCTGTACGCCCCCCAGATGCAGGCCGAGGTCGTACGGCGCACCGAGCTCGCCACCCGGCTGCGCACCGCCCTGCACGACGGCGAGTTCGCCCTGCTGCACCAGCCCGTCGTCAACCTCGCCACCGGCCGGGTCGCCGCCGTCGCCGCCCAGGCCCGCTGGCGCTCCGCACAGGGCATCCTCTTCACCCCCGCCGAGTTCCTGCGCGTCGCCGACGACAGCGACCGCACCGCCGAACTGGGCCGCTGGCTCCTCGAAGAAGCCGTCGAGCAGGCCGCCGAGCGCAACCGGGCCGGCCACCCCGTCCCCGTCACCGTCCGCCTCACCGCCCGCCGCCTGCTCGACCGGTCCCTGCCGCTCGGCTCCATCGAGGCCCTCCTCACCCGGCACGGGCTGGCGTCCGGGGCGCTGGTCATCGAGATCACCGACAGCGACTCCCGGGCCTCCTTCGACGAACTCGAACACCGGCTGTCCGTACTGCGCCGACTCGGCGTCCGGATCGCCCTGGACGGCTTCGGCAGCGGGTACGCGGCCATCAACGCGCTGCGCCGCCTCCCCATCGACGTACTGAAACTCGACCGGGGCCTGGTCGAGGGCGTCGTCGAGTCGGCCAGGCTGCACAAGATCACCAGCGGGCTGCTGCGGATCGCCACCGACCTCGGCATGGAGTCCGTCGCGGACGGCGTGGACCTTCCCGAGCAGGTCCAGGCCCTGCGCGCGATGGGCTGCACGCACGGCCAGGGCATGGCGTTCTCGGGACCGCTCGACGAGTACCGGCTGCGCCGGGCCCTGGTGCGCGGGGACTTCCCGGTGCCCGGCGGCGAGGGCAGCGCACTGCCCGTCCTGACCGGGGGACCGGCCGCCGGACCCCTTCCCGTACGACACCCAGGAGCACCCTGCGCAGACGCGTTCACGCATCCGCCATTGTGCTCAAATGCTGAGACGTCCGTCCCACCCACTTGACACACCCGGTGCGCCGGAGGGAGGGTCAATGCCATGCGCACCCGAATTCTCGTACTTGGAAAGCGCGTCGGCTGAAGCTTGGTTCACCGCTGAACCTGCTTGTCCCACTCCGACGCGCTCCCCTCGCTTGCCTGACGGCACGGGGGGTTTTTTGTTGCACCGGCACCTGGCAGAACCACGCAAAACCCTCAGCTTCCACCCTCAGCTCACACCCTCAGCTTCGAGAAGAGAATGCCGATGACCGAGCAGGCCACCGGGGCCCACCATCCGCAGCCCCGGCCCCGTAACACCGGACCCCGCACCAGTCCGATCGAGTACGTGACGGGCGCGAAGTCGCTCATCCGGTCGCTCGAAGAGGTCGGGGCCGACACGGTATTCGGCATTCCGGGCGGTGCGATCCTGCCGGCGTACGACCCGATGATGGACTCCACCCGGGTCCGCCACGTCCTGGTCCGCCACGAGCAGGGCGCGGGCCACGCGGCCACCGGCTACGCCCAGGCCACCGGCAAGGTCGGCGTCTGCATGGCGACCAGCGGCCCCGGCGCCACCAACCTGGTCACCCCGATCGCCGACGCGCACATGGACTCCGTGCCGCTCGTCGCGATCACCGGCCAGGTCGCCTCCAAGGCGATCGGCACGGACGCCTTCCAGGAGGCGGACATCTGCGGCATCACGATGCCGATCACCAAGCACAACTTCCTGGTCACCGACCCGGCCGACATCCCGCGCACCATCGCCGAGGCCTTCCACATCGCCTCGACCGGCCGCCCGGGTCCCGTCCTCGTCGACATCGCCAAGGACGCGCTCCAGGCCCAGACCACCTTCTCCTGGCCGCCCGCCAACGACCTGCCCGGCTACCGGCCCGTCACCAAGCCGCACGCCAAGCAGATCCGCGAGGCCGCCAAGCTGATCGCCGCCGCCAAGCGGCCCGTCCTCTACGTCGGCGGAGGCGTCCTCAAGGCGCAGGCCACCGCCGAACTGAAGGTCCTCGCAGAGCTCACCGGAGCGCCCGTCACCACCACACTGATGGCGCTCGGCGCATTCCCCGACAGCCACCCGCTGCACGTCGGAATGCCGGGCATGCACGGTGCGGTCACCGCCGTCACCGCGCTCCAGAAGGCCGACCTGATCGTCGCCCTCGGCGCCCGCTTCGACGACCGCGTCACCGGCAAGCTGGACAGCTTCGCCCCGTACGCGAAGATCGTCCACGCCGACATCGACCCGGCCGAGATCGGCAAGAACCGCGCCGCCGACGTCCCGATCGTCGGTGACGCCCGGGAGGTCATCGCCGACCTGGTGCAGGCCGTCCAGGCCGAGCACACCGAGGGCAACACCGGCGACTACACCGCCTGGTGGAACGACCTCAGCCGCTGGCGGGACACCTACCCGCTGGGCTACGACCTCCCGGAGAACGGCCAGCTCTCCCCCCAGCAGGTCATCCAGCGCATCGGCGAGCTCGCCCCCGAGGACACGATCTTCGCGGCGGGCGTCGGCCAGCACCAGATGTGGGCCTCGCACTTCATCCAGTACGAGAAGCCCGCGACCTGGCTCAACTCCGGTGGCGCGGGCACCATGGGCTACGCGGTCCCGGCCGCCATGGGCGCGAAGGCCGGCATGCCGGAGCGCACCGTCTGGGCGATCGACGGCGACGGCTGCTTCCAGATGACCAATCAGGAACTCACCACCTGCGCCCTGAACAACATCCCGATCAAGGTCGCCATCATCAACAACGGCGTCCTGGGCATGGTTCGCCAGTGGCAGACGCTGTTCTACAACCAGCGTTACTCCAACACCGTGCTGCACAGCAGCGAGGCCCCGGAGGACATGCAGCCGAACGCGGGCACCCGCATCCCCGACTTCGTCAAGCTGTCGGAGGCGATGGGCTGTTACGCGATCCGCTGCGAGCGTCCCGAGGACCTCGACAAGTGCATCGAAGAGGCCAACTCCATCAACGACCGCCCGGTCGTCGTCGACTTCATCGTCCACGAGGACGCCATGGTGTGGCCGATGGTTGCCGCCGGCACCTCCAACGACGAGGTCATGGCCGCCCGGGGCGTCCGCCCCGACTTCGGCGACAACGAAGACGACTGAGTGAAGCAGAGAGCAGAGAGAGAACTCATGTCCAAGCACACGCTCTCCGTCCTGGTGGAGAACAAGCCCGGCGTCCTCGCCCGCATCACCGCACTCTTCTCCCGTCGCGGGTTCAACATCGACTCGCTCGCGGTCGGGACCACCGAACACCCCGAGATCTCGCGCATCACCATCGTGGTGAACGTGATCGAGGCCCTGCCGCTTGAGCAGGTGACGAAGCAGCTCAACAAGCTCGTCAACGTACTGAAGATCGTCGAACTGGAGCCTGCCGCTGCGATCCAGCGGGAGCTCGTCCTGGTGAAGGTCCGCGCCGACAACGAGACGCGGTCGCAGGTGACCGAGATCGTTCAGCTGTTCCGTGCGAAGACCGTGGACGTGTCGCCCGACGCGGTGACCATCGAAGCCACGGGGGGTGCGGACAAGCTCGAAGCGATGCTGAAGATGCTGGAGCAGTTCGGCATCAAGGAGCTGGTGCAGTCGGGGACGATCGCCATAGGGCGTGGGGCGCGGTCGATCACGGACCGGTCCTTGCGCGCCCTGGAGCGCAGCGCGTAGGTGCTGCGCGGCCGGGGCACGGTGCACCTGCGGGTGCGTTGTGGCTGGTCGCGCCCGCGCGGCGGAGCCGCACAGGCAACACAGCCCCGCGCCCCTGACGGGGCGCGTTCATATGGCGAGACCCGAAAACTTTCTTTCCGACGCCCGCCGTACGGTGGGTCGCAACACCGCACACATAGGAGAAACCCAGTGGCCGAGCTGTTCTACGACGCCGATGCAGACCTGTCCATCATCCAGGGCCGCAAGGTCGCGGTTCTCGGTTACGGCAGCCAGGGCCACGCCCACGCGCTGTCGCTCCGCGACTCGGGCGTCGACGTGCGCGTCGGCCTGCACGAGGGCTCCAAGTCCAAGGCCAAGGCCGAGGAGCAGGGCCTGCGCGTCGTCACCCCGGCCGAGGCTTCCGCCGAGGCCGACGTCATCATGATCCTCGTCCCGGACCCGATCCAGGCGCAGGTCTACGAGGAGTCCGTCAAGGACAACCTCAAGGACGGCGACGCCCTCTTCTTCGGCCACGGCCTGAACATCCGCTTCGGCTTCATCAAGCCGCCGGCCGGTGTCGACGTCGCCATGGTCGCCCCGAAGGGCCCGGGCCACCTGGTCCGCCGCCAGTACGAGGAGGGCCGCGGCGTTCCGTGTATCGCGGCCGTCGAGCAGGACGCCACGGGCAAGGGCTTCGAGCTGGCCCTGTCGTACGCGAAGGCCATCGGCGGCACCCGCGCCGGCGTCATCAAGACGACCTTCACCGAGGAGACCGAGACCGACCTGTTCGGTGAGCAGGCCGTCCTCTGCGGTGGCACGGCTGCCCTGGTCAAGGCCGGTTTCGAGACCCTGACCGAGGCCGGCTACCAGCCGGAGATCGCCTACTTCGAGTGCCTCCACGAGCTGAAGCTCATCGTCGACCTGATGTACGAGGGCGGCCTGGAGAAGATGCGCTGGTCGGTCTCCGAGACCGCCGAGTGGGGCGACTACATCACCGGCCCCCGCATCATCACCGCCGACACCAAGGCCGAGATGAAGAAGATCCTGGGCGAGATCCAGGACGGTACCTTCGCCCAGCAGTGGATGGACGAGTACCACGGCGGTCTGAAGAAGTACTCCGAGTACAAGACGGCCGACGAGAACCACCTGCTGGAGACCACGGGCAAGGAGCTCCGCAAGCTCATGAGCTGGGTGAACGACGACGAGGCGTAAGCCTTGAGGGGACGGGGG
>NZ_JBSGZD010000141.1:0-19338 GCF_053610825.1 Streptomyces sp. NPDC054863
GTCTAGGATCGCGGCGACCAGCCGGTCGCGCAGCGGCCCGGGGAAGGCGAACTCCGCCCTGGGAAGCGCCGCGACGTCCGCGGCGAGCGACGTGGGATCGGATGTCATCCGGCGACCGTAACCGGCCGAAGTCGGCCCCGCACGGCAAAAACCCCCGATCCGAGCGGACCGGGGGTTTCCGTGCTGTGGGGCTAACAGGATTTGAACCTGTGGCCTCATCCTTATCAGGGATGCGCTCTAACCAACTGAGCTATAGCCCCGCCGCGCTCGCGCGCTGACTCCTGAAGATTAGCGCACGTGGGGGGCAGTCCCAAAATCGGTTCTCCGCCCCCCTCCGCGAGGCCTTATTCGTCCTCGGCGAGCGTGAGCTCCACACCGCCCACGAAACCGGCCGACAGGTTGTAGATGAAGGCTCCCAGCGTCGCCAGCGCCGTCGCCAGCACCACATCGATCACCGCGATCACCGACGTGAAGATCAGCACCCGCGGCAGCGACAGGAACGACTGCAGGTCAAAACCGCTGCTCTCGCCGGACCCGGCCGTCGAACTGGTCGCCTCACTGATCGTGCCGCCGACGGTCGCGAAGACGCCCATGGCGTCCATGACCATCCACAGCACGGCCGCCGCGATCACCGTGCAGATGCCCAGCGCGATCGACAGAAGGAAGCTGACCTTCATCACCGACCACGGGTCGGCCTTCGCCACCCGCAGCCTGGCCTTGCGCGTACGAGGCGTCGTCCGCGCACCGGTGCGGGGACGACGCACCGATCCGGTCTGCTGACCGCCCTGCGTACCGCCGCCGCCCTGGCCCTGGGCGGCAGGACCGCGCTGGCCGCCCTGGGTGGCACCGTCGCCCTGCTGACCGCCCGGCGTCGCCTGATACGCCTGCGGCGGGTGGTACGGCTGGGACCCTGGCCCCTGGGCCGGCTGGTCCCGCTCACCGGGCAGCGGCCCGGCCGCGTACCCGTCGTAGTTCTGCTGGGGCTGCGGCCCCCGGGTATCCGTCACAGTTCCCCCCTGGGAGTCCGCGGCAGAGCCACGGGCACCGGGTGCTCCAGCTCCGGAAGATTTTCCTCCGGTGCCCGTGGCTCCACTCACGACCTACTCCTCGTGCTCCCCTGCCGAGGGCTCGGCGCCCTCGACGACTTCGGCAGCGGCCGTGGCAGTGACCGCACCGTCCGCATCGGCCTCGGAACCGTCGGTTCCGTCGACCTCTTCGGCCTCACGGCCGGCCTCGGCATTACGGGCGATGCCTACAACGGCATCCCGCTTGCCCAGATTGATCAGTTGGACGCCCATGGTGTCACGGCCCGTCTCCCTGACTTCGCTGACTCGCGTACGAATCACACCACCGCCGAGCGTGATGGCGAGGATCTCGTCCGTCTCCTCCACCACCAGCGCACCCACGAGCAACCCGCGGTCCTCCACGATCTTGGCGGCCTTGATGCCCAGACCGCCACGACCCTGGACCCGGTACTCGTCGACGGGCGTGCGCTTCGCGTACCCGCCGTCGGTCGCGGTGAAGACGAACGTACCGGCCCTGACCACATTCATCGAGAGCAGTTCGTCTCCCTCACGGAAACTCATGCCCTTGACACCCGACGTGGCACGGCCCATCGGACGCAGTGCCTCGTCCGTCGCCGTGAACCGGATCGACTGGGCCTTCTTGCTGACCAGCAGCAGATCGTCCTCACCCGACACCAGCTCCGCGCCGATCAGCTCGTCGTCGCTGCCGTCCGGGGTCTCCCGCAGGTTGATCGCGATGACGCCACCCGAACGGGGCGAGTCGTAGTCCTTCAGCGAAGTCTTCTTCACCAGGCCGCCCTTGGTGGCCAGGATCAGGTACGGCGCCGCGTCGTAGTCCCGGATCGCCAGGATCTGCGCGATCTTCTCGTCCGGCTGGAACGCGAGGAGGTTCGCCACGTGCTGACCGCGCGCGTCCCGTCCGGCGTCGGGCAGCTCGTACGCCTTCGCCCGGTACACCCGGCCCTTGTTCGTGAAGAACAGCAGCCAGTGGTGCGTCGTCGAAACGAAGAAGTGGTCGACGATGTCGTCCTGCTTCAGCTTCGTGCCGCGCACCCCCTTGCCGCCGCGCTTCTGCGACCGGTAGTCCTCGGTCTTCGTGCGCTTCACGTAGCCACCGTTGGTGATGGTGACGACGATGTCCTCTTCGGCGATCAGGTCCTCCATGGACATGTCGCCGTCGAAGGGCACCAGCTGGGACCGCCGGTCGTCGCCGAACTTCTCGACGATGACGGCCAGTTCCTCGCTGACGATGCCGCGCTGGCGCTCCGGCGAGGCCAGGATCGCGTTGTACTCGTTGATCTTGGACTGGAGCTCGTCGTGCTCGGCGACGATCTTCTGCCGCTCCAGAGCGGCCAGCCGGCGCAGCTGCATCTCCAGGATCGCGTTCGCCTGGATCTCGTCGATCGACAGCAGGCCCATCAGGCCCTCACGGGCGATCTCGACCGTGTTCGAGCGGCGGATCAGCGCGATGACCTCGTCGATCGCGTCCAGCGCCTTGAGCAGACCGCGCAGGATGTGCGCCCGCTCCTCCGCCTTGCGCAGCCGGAAGCGCGTACGCCGGACGATGACCTCGATCTGGTGCGTCACCCAGTGCCGGATGAACGCGTCCAGCGACTGCGTGCGCGGCACCCCGTCGACCAGCGCCAGCATGTTCGCGCCGAAGTTCGACTGCAGGTCGGTGTGCTTGTACAGGTTGTTCAGCACGACCTTGGCGACCGCGTCGCGCTTCAGCACGACGACCAGGCGCTGACCGGTCCGTGACGAGGTCTCGTCACGGACGTCCGCGATGCCGCCGACCTTGCCGTCCTTCACCAGGTCGGCGATCTTCTGCGCCAGGTTGTCCGGGTTGGTCTGGTACGGGAGTTCCGTGACGACCAGGCACTGCCGGTTCTGGATCTCCTCGACCGCCACCACGGCGCGCATCGTGATCGAGCCGCGGCCCGTCCGGTACGCCTCTTCGATGCCCTTGCGGCCCACCACCAGCGCGCCGGTCGGGAAGTCGGGGCCCTTGATGCGCTCCATCAGCGCGTCCAGGAGCTCCTCGTGCGAAGCCTCGGGGTTGTCCAGGTACCACTGCGCACCCGCGGCGACCTCGCGCAGGTTGTGCGGCGGAATGTTCGTCGCCATACCGACCGCGATGCCCGCCGAGCCGTTGACCAGCAGGTTCGGGAAACGCGCCGGAAGTACCGTCGGCTCCTGGTTACGGCCGTCGTAGTTGGCCGTGAAGTCGACGGTCTCCTCGTCGATGTCGCGCACCATCTCCATGGAGAGGTTCGCCATCTTGCACTCGGTGTAGCGCATCGCGGCCGCCGGGTCGTTGCCCGGAGAGCCGAAGTTGCCGTTGGAGGCCACCAGCGGCATCCGCATCGACCACGGCTGCGCCAGACGCACCAGGGCGTCGTAGATCGAGGAGTCGCCGTGCGGGTGGTACGTACCCATGACGTCACCGACGACGCGGGCGCACTTGTAGAAGCCCTTCTCGGGCCGGTAACCGCCGTCGTACATCGCGTACAGCACACGGCGGTGTACGGGCTTCAGGCCGTCCCGTACGTCCGGAAGCGCACGCGCCACGATGACGGACATCGCGTAGTCGAGATACGAACGCTGCATCTCGGTCTCAAGCCCGACGGGCTCGATCCGCTGGGTCTGACCCTCTTCAACGGGGGTCTGGGGGGTGTTCTCGTCGGCCATTGCTGGTCAAAATCCTTTCGAAGCGGTCAGCGACGGACCGACTCAGATGTCGAGGAAGCGGACGTCCTTGGCATTGCGCTGGATGAACGAGCGCCGCGCCTCGACGTCCTCACCCATCAGCACCGAGAACAGGTCGTCGGCCTGGGCCGCGTCGTCGAGCGTCACCTGACCGAGCACACGGTGGTCGACGTCCATCGTGGTGATGCGCAGCTCCTCGGCATCCATCTCACCGAGACCCTTGAAGCGCTGGAGGTCGCCCTCCTTGATGCGCTTGCCCTGCTGCTCGCCCGCCTCGCGGAGCGCGTCACGCTCACGGTCGGAGTACGCGTACTCGACCTGGTCCCGGCCCCACTTGAGCTTGTAGAGCGGCGGACGCGACAGGTACACGTGCCCTGCCTCGACCAGCGGCCGCATGAAGCGGAACAGGAAGGTGAGGAGCAGCGTGTTGATGTGCTGACCGTCGACGTCGGCGTCCGCCATCAGGATGATCTTGTGATAGCGGAGCTTCTCGATGTCGAAGTCCTCGTGCACACCCGTTCCGAAGGCACTGATCAGCGCCTGGACCTCGGTGTTCTGCAGGATCTTGTCGATCCGCGCCTTCTCGACGTTCAGGATCTTGCCGCGGATCGGCAGGATGGCCTGGTACATCGGGTTGCGGCCGGACTTCGCGCTGCCGCCGGCGGAGTCACCCTCGACGATGAAGATCTCGCACTTCGTCGGGTCGTTGGACTGGCAGTCGCTCAGCTTGCCCGGCAGCGACGCCGATTCCAGCAGGCCCTTGCGGCGGGTCAGATCGCGCGCCTTGCGGGCGGCGACCCGGGCCGTGGCGGCCTGGATCGCCTTGCGGATGATGTCCGCGGCCTCGTTCGGATTGCGGTCGAACCAGTCGTTGAGGTGCTCGTGCACGACCTTCTGCACGAAGGTCTTCGCCTCCGTGTTGCCCAGCTTGGTCTTCGTCTGGCCCTCGAACTGCGGCTCGCCCAGCTTCACCGAGATGATCGCGGTCAGACCCTCGCGGATGTCCTCGCCCGCGAGGTTGTCGTCCTTCTCGCGCAGGAACTTCTTCTCGCGGGCGTACCGGTTCACCAGACCCGTCATCGCCGCACGGAAACCCTCTTCGTGCGTACCGCCCTCGTGCGTGTGGATCGTGTTCGCGAACGAGTACACGCCCTCGCTGTACTGCGAGTTCCACTGCATCGCGATCTCGACCGAGAGCATCCGCTCCTTGTCCTCGGCCTCGACGTCGATGACGGTCGGGTGGATGAGCTCGCCCTTGCGCGAGTTCAGGTACTTCACGAAGTCGACGATGCCGCCCTCGTAGAAGTACGTGACCGTACGCACCTGCTCGTCGTCCGCGGTCTCAGGAGTGTCCGCACCGGCGACGGCCTTCGCGGACTCCCGCTCGTCCGTCAGCCTGATGGTCAGTCCCTTGTTGAGGAACGCCATCTCCTGGAAACGCCGCGACAGGGTCTCGAAGGAGTACTCGGTGGTCTCGAAGATGTCACCGTCGGCCCAGAAGGTCACCGAGGTGCCCGTCTCGTCGGTCGCCTCGTGCCGCTCCAGCGGCGCCACCGGCACACCGAGCTTGTACTCCTGCGTCCAGCGGTAGCCGTCGGTGCGGATCTCCACCGCGACCCGCTGCGACAGCGCGTTGACCACGGACACGCCGACGCCGTGCAGACCACCGGAGACGGCGTAACCGCCGCCGCCGAACTTGCCGCCCGCGTGCAGGACCGTCAGCACGACCTCCACGGCCGGCTTCTTCTCCGACGGGATGATGCCGACCGGGATACCGCGGCCGTTGTCGACCACCCGTACGCCGCCGTCGGACAGGATGGTCACATCGATCATGTCCGCGTGACCGGCCAGGGCCTCGTCGACGGAGTTGTCGACGACTTCCTGCACCATGTGATGCAGACCACGCTCACCGGTCGAGCCGATGTACATGCCCGGACGCTTGCGGACCGCGTCCAGGCCTTCCAGGACTGTGATCGCGCTGGCGTCGTACGACGAAGTGACCTCGGAGTTGGTGCCCTTGGTGGTCACCACTTCGGGGACTGCAACGTCGGCGGCGGCGACCTCGGAAGAGGTGCCGCCGCCGTCCTCGCCGGCAGTGGACTGACTGATCTCGTTGGGGTTGCCGGAATCGGCCACGAAGCGCCCTTTCTGGCACAGCACAGGCCCATCCCCTGCCGTCGGCTGGGGGAATCCCCATCCCCAGGCAGGCAGGAGCGGCTGCGTCGTTCTGTGTGAGTCGACGTACCCCGCGAAACAAGCGAGGACTACTCACCAGTCTACCGGTAGCGCGGACATGAATGGGGGTTTGCCGGTACCTGAGTCCGCATGTGCCGCCCCGAACCGGGGCCGCCCGACTCCCCATATCCGGGGAGGGGCTCCAGGCGGCTCACACCGGCGTCCAGCGCTTCGAGCTGTCAACCTCCCACTACGGTGAGGGACGCCTCATTCCCACCGCACGGTTTCACGTGAAACATCCTCGCCATGTTTCACGTGAAACATGGACGGAACAGCCCTACCCGTACGTATCGCCGGGCCCGGTGCTCCCGGGCGCCCGAAGCGGGCCGTACCGGCGCTGCGGAGCGTTCGGCCCCTGCAATTTGATCAGCCGTACGGTGTCCCGGCCGAGCTCGCCGTTGAGCCGCCGCAGCAGGTCCGGAATCATCCACTTCAGCTGGGTCGCCCACGCCGTCGAATCGCACCGCACCACCAGGACCCGCTCGTCCTCGTCGTACTTCAGCGGCTCGGAATGCTGGGCGACGTCCGGCCCCACGATGTCCTTCCAGCGCCCCATCACCCCGCTGACCGCGATCGGCATCTCCCAGCCCCGCTCGGTCTTCAGCCGGTCCAGTGCCGCACCCAGCTTCAGCGGGTCACGACCGTCCGCACCCGATCCCGACCGCAGACTGCCGCCCCGGCGCACCGTCTTCTTCTGCTGCGCCGCCGCTCCCCGCGCACGAGCCTGCTCCTTCGCCGCGGCCAGCGCCTGACGGGCCAGGTCCACGCCCGAGGACTCCGGCACACCGGGGCCCGAACCGGGCTTCGGCTTTGAGCCGGACTTCGGTTCAGAACCGGGCTTCGGTTCCGGCGCGGCGGACCCGCTCCTGCCGCTCACAGCCGGGCCACCTCACCGTCGGCGACCGAGTAGCGGGCACCCGCCAGCACCCCAGGAACGTCGTCGTCCACCGCCGCAGTCACCAGCACCTGCTCACCCGGAGCCACCAGCTCCGCCAGCCGCTCCCGGCGGCGGGCGTCCAGCTCGGCGAACACGTCGTCGAGGACGAGCACCGGCTCGTTGCCCTCCGCGCGCAGCAGATCGTACGAAGCCAGCCGCAGGGCCAGCGCGTACGACCAGGACTCCCCGTGACTCGCATAACCCTTCGCGGGCAACTGGCCCAGCTTCAGCAGCAGTTCGTCCCGGTGCGGGCCGACCAGCGTCACGCCCCGCTCGATCTCCTGCTTGCGCGCCCCGGCGAGCGCCTCCATCAGCTGCCCGTACAGGTCCTCGCGCGACAGCGCCTCGCCCGGCGCCGAATTCCGGTACTCCAGTGCCACCGGGCCACCACCGGGCGCGAGTTGCTCGTACGCCTTGTCGGCCAGCGGCTGAAGCGTCGCGATCAGGTCCAGCCGCTGCGCGAGGAGCTCGGCGCCGACCCTCGCCAGGTGCTGGTCCCACACGTCGATGGTGGACATGTCCATCGACCGGCCGCCGTGCCGCCTGGCCATCGCCGCGGACTTGAGAAGGGTGTTGCGCTGCTTGAGCACACGGTCGTAGTCCGAGCGCACCCCGGCCATGCGCGGCGAGCGTGCCGTGATCAGCTCGTCCAGGAACTTCCGGCGCTCACCGGGATCGCCCTTCACCAGCGCGAGATCCTCGGGCGCGAACAGGACGGTTCGTACGATGCCCAGTACGTCACGCGGCCTGACCTGCGACGACCTGTTGATACGGGCGCGGTTGGCCCGGCCCGGGTTGAGCTCCAGCTCGATCAGCTGGGACCGCTCGCCCTGCGTGACGGCCGCCCGGATCACCGCCCGCTCGGCGCCCATCCGTACCAGCGGAGCATCCGAGGACACCCGGTGGCTGCCGAGGGACGCGAGATAGCCGACGGCCTCGACGAGATTCGTCTTGCCCTGCCCGTTCGCCCCCACGAACGCGGTGACGCCCGGGTCGAGCGGAACCTCGACCCGGGCGTACGAGCGGAAGTCGGCCAGCGACAGATGCGTGACGTGCATGGTGGTGCGCCGACCTTCCCCCGACTGTGCCTTGCTGCCCCCTGCGGGGCTACTTCTGCCGTGCCTACTTCTTGTTCGACTCGACCGCGTGGCCGCCGAACTGGTTGCGCAGCGCGGCGATCATCTTCATCTGCGGGGAGTCGTCCTGACGCGACGCGAAACGCGCGAACAGGGAGGCCGTGATCGCGGGCAGCGGCACCGCGTTGTCGATGGCGGCCTCGACCGTCCAGCGGCCCTCGCCCGAGTCGGCGGCGAAGCCGCGCAGGCCCTCAAGGTGCTCGTCGTCGTCCAGTGCGTTGACCGCCAGGTCAAGCAGCCAGGAACGGATGACCGTGCCTTCCTGCCAGGAGCGGAAGACCTCGCGCACGTCCGTGACGGAGTCGACCTTCTCCAGGAGCTCCCAGCCCTCGGCGTAGGCCTGCATCATGGCGTACTCGATGCCGTTGTGGACCATCTTGGCGAAGTGGCCGGCGCCGACCTTGCCCGCGTGGACCGAGCCGAACTCGCCCTCGGGCTTGAGCGCGTCGAACACCGGCTGGACCTTCGCCACGTTGTCGGCGTCGCCGCCGTACATCAGCGCGTAGCCGTTCTCCAGGCCCCAGACGCCGCCGGAGACACCGCAGTCGACGAAGCCGATGCCCTTGGCCTTCAGCTCCTCGGCATGCTTCTCGTCGTCCGTCCAGCGCGAGTTGCCGCCGTCGACGACCACGTCGCCGGGGGACAGCAGTTCGCCCAGCGCGTCGATCGTGGACTGGGTGGCGTCACCGGCCGGGACCATGACCCACACCACGCGCGGCCCCTTGAGCTTGCCCACAAGCTCTTCCAGGCTGTGGACATCCGCGACGTCCGCGTTGCGGTCGTAACCGATGACGGTGTGACCTGCGCGGCGGATGCGCTCGCGCATGTTGCCGCCCATCTTGCCGAGGCCGACGAGACCGAGCTCCATCAGAGATTCCTTAACCTTCGAGGCGATTCGTACCCAAGGTCCGAGCCTACGCCCGGCATGTGCGGATGGCCCGAGGGGCACGTGAGGCCCGGCGGGATCAGCCCGAGAGCCGCACCGGCATGATCAGGTACTTGTACGCGTCGTCCGCCTCGGCGTCCACGGCCGGGCGACCGCTGAGCAGCGCCGGCTTGGTGGAGGTCGTGAAGGACAGCTGGGCGACCGGGGAGTCGATCGCGCTCAGGCCGTCCAGCAGGAACGTCGGGTTGAAGGCGATCGAGATGTCGTCGCCGTCGAGGTTCGCGTCGACGCGCTCCACAGCCTGTGCGTCGTCGCTGGAACCCGCTTCGAGGATCAGCACGCCCTGCTCGAAGGTCAGCCGGACCGGAGTGTTCCGCTCGGCGACCAGCGCCACACGCTTGACGGCCTCGACGAACGCGGCGGTCTCGATGACGGCGACCGAGTTGAACTCCGTCGGGAACAGCGTCCGGTACTTCGGCAGGTCGCCCTCAAGCAGACGCGTGGTCGTGCGACGGCCCGCGCCCTCGAAACCGATCAGGCCCTCACCGGAACCCGAGCCGGACAGCGCGATCGTCACCGTGTCACCGCTGGTCAGCGACTTGGCGGTGTCCAGGAGCGTCTTCGCGGGCACCAGGGCGACAGCGGACGCGTCCGGGTCCTCCGGCTTCCACAGGAACTCGCGGACCGCGAAGCGGTAGCGGTCGGTCGACGCCAGCGTGACCGTCTCGCCCTCGATCTCGATGCGCACACCGGTCAGCACCGGCAGCGTGTCGTCACGACCGGCGGCGATGGCCACCTGGGCGGCGGCGGACGCGAAGACCTCACCGGGGACGGTGCCCGTGGCGGTCGGCATTTGCGGCAGCGCCGGATACTCCTCCACAGGAAGGGTGTGGAGTGTGAATCGCGAGGAGCCGCAGACCACGGTCGCCCGTACACCGTCTGTGGAAATCTCCACAGGGCGGTTGGGGAGTGCCCGGCAGATGTCGGCAAGCAGCCGACCGGACACCAGGACGGTGCCGTCCTCCTCGACCTCGGCGTCGACCGACACACGGGCCGAGACCTCGTAGTCGAAGCCGGAGAGGCTCAGCGCGCCCTCCTCGGCCTTCAGCAGAAGGCCCGCGAGGACGGGCACCGGCGGACGGGCCGGGAGGCTGCGGGCCGTCCAGGCCACCGCCTCCGCGAGTACATCGCGCTCCACCCGGATCTTCACCGGAACCGCCTCCTGCTGTTGCTGGCTCGCCCTGCTGGCTTTCGTCGTCTGAACCGGTGTCTCCGACCGTCGGCCGGGGAAGTTCACCGGGGACCAGTCTGACGCACGCCACCGACAGTCGGTGCGGCTGCCGGTCAAGTCGTGGCGAGAGGCGCCAGGAGCATCCGGGCCGAGTTGTGCACAGGGCCTTCTTCGATGCGGATTCTGGGCTAACTCTTAGTGGGAGTAGTAGTAGGGCCTGTGGAAACCGTGGATAACCCCGTTTTCGCAGCTCAGACCCACTTTTTTGTCCACCGCGCCTGTGGGCGGAGCCCGTGGACAACCTGCCGTTTCTGTGGACGGCGAAAAGTTCTGCACACCCGATGCACAGGCAGGGGTGACTTCCCCACAGCTGCGTCCCCAGCTTTACCCACCTTCCCCACAGCCCAACCGACCCCCTTGGTGTGACGCCTTTCACTCGACCCGGTGAGAGGGGGTGTCGTGTTGCCGAACAGTGGACAGCCGTGTGGAGAAGCTGGGGACAAGACCCCTGAGCCTGTGGGCCGCCCGTGGACAACTCGTCGGAGCCCCTGTGGACGAAAAACTTGTCCACAGCCTGTGGATCAAGGTTTGCCACAATTCCACAAGCACTTGACCTGGGGTGATGAAGCCTCAGCAACCGCCCCTGTGGACACAATCGGGACAACTTCACAGTCCCCAGGGTGTGGACGGAACATCGTCCCAGGATCTGTGGAGAACTCCAGCCCGCGGGGCCGAATTCGAACACCGGCGGGCATCAACAGCCTCGGGACAACGCCCCGGCAGCCCTCGGACAGGCCCTCGAAGGACTCCCGAAGCCCCTTCGAGGGCCCCGATGCGGCCCTGGAGACGACGAAGGACGAAGAAGAGGGCGCCCGGAGAATGCTTCTCCTGGCGCCCTCGCAGACGTAAAAGGCGGCTCTGTCAGCCGTTCTTGATGCGGTTGGTGAGCTCGGTGACCTGGTTGTAGATGGAGCGGCGCTCCGCCATCAGGGCCCGGATCTTGCGGTCCGCGTGCATCACCGTCGTATGGTCGCGCCCGCCGAACTGCGCGCCGATCTTCGGCAACGAGAGGTCAGTGAGCTCGCGGCACAGGTACATCGCGATCTGCCGGGCCGTCACCAGCACGCGGCTGCGCGACGATCCGCACAGGTCGTCCACCGTCAGGCCGAAGTAGTCCGCGGTGGCCGACATGATGGCCGGCGCGGTGATCTCCGGTGAGGCGTCCTCGCCACCGGGGATGAGGTCCTTCAGTACCTGCTCGGTGAGACCGAGGTCCACCGGCTGCCGGTTCAGGCTCGCGAAGGCCGTGACCCGGATCAGCGCCCCCTCCAGCTCGCGGATGTTGCGCGAGATGCGGGAGGCGATGAACTCCAGGACCTCCGGCGGGGCGTTGAGCTGCTCCTGCACGGCCTTCTTGCGGAGGATCGCGATACGCGTCTCCAGCTCCGGCGGCTGCACGTCGGTGGTCAGACCCCACTCGAAGCGGTTGCGCAGCCGGTCCTCCAGCGTGACCAGCTGCTTGGGCGGCCGGTCGGAGGACAGCACGATCTGCTTGTTCGCGTTGTGCAGCGTATTGAAGGTGTGGAAGAACTCCTCCTGCGTCGACTCCTTGCTCGCGAGGAACTGGATGTCGTCGACGAGCAGGATGTCCACGTCGCGGTAGCGCTTGCGGAAGGCGTCGCCCTTGCCGTCGCGGATCGAGTTGATGAACTCGTTGGTGAACTCCTCCGAGCTCACGTACCGCACCCGGGTGCCGGGGTAGAGGCTGCGGGCGTAGTGGCCGATCGCGTGCAGCAGGTGCGTCTTGCCGAGCCCGGACTCCCCGTAGATGAAGAGGGGGTTGTACGCCTTCGCGGGCGCCTCGGCGACGGCGACGGCAGCCGCGTGCGCGAACCGGTTCGACGAGCCGATGACGAAGGTGTCGAAGAGGTACTTCGGGTTCAGCCGCGCCTGCGGCTCGCCGGGGCCGGGGGCCGGCGCGGGCTGCGCGGCGAGAGGCCCCGGCGCACCGCTGGCGGCCGGCAGGTTCTGACCACCGTGGCGCGGGCCCTGGTCCTGGCGCTCGGAGCGGTCCTGGCGCTGGTGCTCGTACTGCGACTGCTGGTCGTAGGACTGCCGGTCGGGCAGCTGGGAGCGGTAGTCGTGCTGCGGCGGTCTGGAGTAGGAGTCGCGCTCCTGGAACCCGCCGAGCCGGGGCTGCTGCCAGCCGCCGTGGTCGTCCTGCTGCTCACTGGGCCAGGCACCGGGCGCGGGGCGCGACTGCTGGCGGTACTCGGGGTAGGCGGGCCGGGCGGTGGGCAGGCCGTCGTCCTGCTGGCGGCGCCCGTACGAGTCGTAGGTGTCGCGTGCTTCCCGGCCGTCGCGCGCATCGCGGTGGTCGCGTACGTCACGCTGCTGCGGCTCGTCGTGCTGTCCCTGCTGCTGTCCCTGGTAGGGGGACTGCTGCGGGGGCTGCTGGCGCATGGGCTGGGGGGCGGGGGACTCGCCGACGGAGTCGTCCACCGTGATCGCGATGCGGATCGGGCGACCGCACTCGTGGCTCAGCGCCTCGCTGATGAGCGGGGCGAGCCGGCCCTCCAGGACCTGCTTGCTGTACTCGTTCGGCACGGCGAGGAGGGCGGTGTCCGCGACCAGCGCGAGCGGCTGGCAGCGCTCGATCCACTGTCTGTCCTTGGCCTCGAAGCCCTGCTGGCCCTCGCCGAGCAGGTGCTCCAGCACGCGTGGCCACACTGCGGCAAGATCGGCAGGTACGTCAGCCACAGGGCACGCTCTCTCACAGGTCCCACGAAGGTGTGGTTCTCGGGACGGGACGGGACGGACAGGCCGGGCAGGCACGGACAGCTGGGCCGCATGCTTACGAAAGCCTGAATCCAGGTTTGGCCACGGTAGTCGCGGCAGCTCACGCGGTTCAAGTTGTTGTCCACAGGCTGTGCACAGAGCGGTCCCGGGAGGCCCCGGTTTGACCGGATGGCGTAGCCGCGCGTACCGTAACCAGGTCGAGTTGTCGATGGCTGCTGCCGCCTGCCTCCGATGGGCAAAGATCATGGTCAATGATCGTGAAGCGGTGCACTGAGAGCGTTGCGAGCTTCCTCGTGGGCGCACGGTGACAGCCAGGCGATGTCCCGCCATCCCCGATTCATTTCTGGAGCCCCCGAGTGAGCAAGCGCACCTTCCAGCCGAACAACCGTCGTCGTGCCAAGACCCACGGCTTCCGTCTGCGCATGCGTACCCGCGCCGGCCGCGCCATCCTGGCGAACCGCCGGTCCAAGGGCCGCACTGAGCTGTCCGCCTGATCCCGTAGGGATCATGACGTGCTGCCTACCGAGAATCGGCTGAGGCGGCGCGAGGACTTCGCGACCGCGGTACGACGAGGGCGCCGCGCAGGCCGCCCGCTTCTTGTCGTCCACCTACGCAGTAGTAGCGGTGCAACGGACCCGCACGCGGCAGGGGAGAACTCTCCCCCGACGCGTGCGGGTTTCGTCGTGAGCAAGGCCGTTGGCGTTGCTGTCGTACGCAATGCGGTGAAGCGGAGACTGCGCCACCTCATGCGCGACAGGATCGCCGAGCTGCCCCCCGGTAGCCTGGTGGTCGTACGGGCGCTGCCCGGAGCGGGTGACGCCGACCACGCACAGCTGGCCCGAGACCTGGACGCCGCACTGCAGCGGCTGCTGGGCGGGGCTCCCCATACCGAAGGTCGGGGGAGAGGCACGCGATGAAGTATCCGCTGCTGGCACTCATCAAGCTGTACCAGTGGACCATCAGCCCCATGCTCGGGCCGGTCTGCAGGTACTACCCGTCGTGTTCCCACTACGGATTCACGTCCATCGACCGGCACGGTGCGGTGAAGGGCACTGCCCTCACCGCCTGGCGCATCCTGCGGTGCAACCCGTGGTCGCCCGGTGGTGTGGATCATGTCCCGCCGCGCACCCGGCGGCGGTGGCACGAAGCGCTGCGCGACGCGTGGCGCGGTAGCAAGGGCGAGAAGTCCGCCGTTGGCGTGTCTTCTCGGGGATCGGCCCCCGACACCCCGAGCCCGGCCGCAGAGACCTCGCCCAATGCTCAAGGAGCTTGATTAGTGGACACGATTGCCAGTCTGTTCAGCTTCATCACCTGGCCCGTTTCCTGGGTCATCGTCCAGTTCCACAAGGTGTACGGGGCCGTTTTCGGCCCGGACACAGGGTGGGCCTGGGGCCTGTCCATCGTGTCCCTCGTGATTCTGATCCGCATCTGCCTGATCCCGCTCTTCGTGAAGCAGATCAAGTCGACGCGGAACATGCAGGTGCTCCAGCCGAAGATGAAGGCGATCCAGGAGCGCTACAAGAGCGACAAGCAGCGTCAGTCCGAAGAGATGATGAAGCTGTACAAGGAGACGGGTACCAACCCGCTCTCCTCGTGCCTTCCCATCCTGGCGCAGTCGCCGTTCTTCTTCGCCCTTTACCACGTGCTCTCGAGCATCGCCGACGGCAAGAAGATCGGCGTCATCAACGACCAGCTGCTGGAGAGCGCCCGTCAGGCGCACATCTTCGGCGCCCCGCTGGCGGCGAAGTTCATGGACAGTGCCGACAAGATCGCCAGCCTGGACGCCTCGGCGACCTCGGTCAAGATCGTCACCGCGGTCATGATCGTGATGATGTCGGCCTCGCAGTTCTTCACGCAGAAGCAGCTCATGACGAAGAACGTCGACCTCACGGTCAAGACGCCGTTCATGCAGCAGCAGAAGATGATGATGTACATCTTCCCGGTGATGTTCATGGTGATGGGCATCAACTTCCCCGTCGGTGTCCTCGTCTACTGGCTGACCACCAACGTGTGGACCATGGGCCAGCAGATGTACGTCATCAACCAGAACCCGACGCCGGGCAGCAAGGCCCAGGACTCCTACCTCCAGCGTCTGCTGAAGGCCACGGTCGCCGCCGGCGGAGCCGTGAAGGCGAAGCGCAAGCGCAACGTCATCAAGGTGATCGTCGCCAAGGGCACCGACCGCAACGATGTCGAGCGCAAGTTCATCACCGGTCTGGCGAAGGCCGGATTCGTCGCCGAGGCGGACGGCACGGTCTCCAAGAGCACGACCGCCCTCGCCGAGGCCGAGGGCGGCGCGTCGGTCGCCAAGCGGCAGCAGCCCAAGCGCCAGACCAAGGCGAAGCGCCAGACCGCCACCGTCCAGCAGGGCACGACGGCCAAGGCTGCCGAGGACTCCGACTCCAAGACCTCCTTGGAGAAGAAGGACGCACCGCAGGACGCCAAGCCCACGTCGGCAGGCAAGCCCGCCCGATCCCAAGCCAAGTCCGGGCAGCGCAAGGGTCCGCAGCGGCCCAAGCACCCGTCCAAGAAGTAAGAAGGAGTCCTCCCGTGACGGACGGCACCACCACTTCCTCCGCCCCCGCCGAAGGCACCGACACCATGTCGCGCCTTGAGCAGGAGGGCGAGATCGCGGCCGACTACCTTGAGGGTCTGCTCGACATCGCCGACCTCGACGGCGACATCGACATGGACGTCGAGGCCGACCGGGCCGCTGTCTCGATCATCAGCGACTCCAGCGGCCGTGACCTGCAGAAGCTCGTGGGCCGTGACGGCGAGGTGCTCGAAGCGCTTCAGGAGCTGACCCGTCTCGCCGTGCACCGCGAGACCGGTGACCGCAGTCGACTGATGCTGGACATCGCGGGCTTCCGGGCCAAGAAGCGCGAGGAGCTCGCGGAGATCGGCGCCAAGGCGGCGGACGAGGCCAAGACCTCGGGTGCGCCGGTGAAGCTCGACCCGATGACGCCGTTCGAGCGCAAGGTCGTGCACGACGCGGTCGCCGCGGCGGGTCTGCGCAGCGAGTCGGAGGGCGAGGAGCCCCAGCGCTTCGTCGTTGTGCTCCCGGCCTGACCGGATCATTGCCTTTCGGCCCCGTCTGTTCGCAGGCGGGGCCGATCTTTGTCAGCCTGATAGTCAGCCACCACAGTGCGGTACGGAAGGACGGTCCCCGTGACGGAGGCAGCAGCGGAGCTTCCCCAGGCCCCGGAAGTAGCCAAGGCAGTATTCGGTGAATTCTTTCCGGAGGCCGTTCGGTACGCGGAGCTGCTCGCGGACGCGGGAGTCAAGCGTGGGCTGATCGGTCCGCGCGAGGTGCCGCGTCTGTGGGAGAGGCACCTGCTCAACTGTGCCGTGCTCTCGGAGGTCGTACCCGAGAACATCACGGTGTGCGACGTGGGGTCGGGTGCCGGTCTGCCGGGAATCCCGCTCGCGCTGGCACGTCCCGACCTGAAGATCACCCTGCTTGAGCCGCTGCTGCGGCGTACGAATTTCCTCCAGGAGGTCGTCGAGCTGCTGGGCCTGGACCACGTCACGGTCGTACGGGGCCGGGCCGAGGAGGTCATGGGGAAGGTGGAGCCCGTGCACGTGGTGACCGCGCGCGCGGTGGCTCCGCTGGACCGGCTGGCAGGCTGGGGTGTTCCGCTGTTGCGTTCGTACGGCGAAATGCTCGCGCTCAAGGGCGACACCGCCGAGGAGGAGCTCAAGGGTGCGCGGGCCGCGCTCAGCAAGCTCGGTGTGGTGAAGACCGAAGTGCTCCAGGTCGGCGAGGGAGTGGTGGACCCGCTCTCCACAGTGGTGCGCGTCGAGGTCGGGGAGAGCCCGGGCGGTGTGCGGTTCGCGGCGAAGCGGGCCAAGGCCGCACGGACGGGACGGCAGCGGCGCCGCCGCTGAACGACCGATGTCCCGGTGATGCTCCATACAAGGTGCCGTACCTACGCGGCGCGGAGTGTCGGGGTCTCCTGGTGAGTCCGTCCGTGCATCGTGTTTCACGTGAAACGTCGCTCGCTGCTGCAAGGAATCATCAGCCGGGGTCGTGCGGCTGCCACTCCGCACGAATCGAGACCCGAAAGGGCCAGGGGGTTGTCCACAAGGGCGGGTTCTTCCACAGGAGAACGGGCCTCACTGGTTCATGACCCCCAAAGCGTGACAGGCTCTGAGCATTACGAGCCTGATGTCGAGGAGAGTGAATCCTTGCGGTCCGACGCCAACATCGCGGGACCGATGACCGATCCGGTCCCCGGCCCCCGTACCGAAGCGGCGGGAGACGATGTTTCACGTGAAACATCGCCCCTGCCGGACGACACCCCCATTGGTCGTGCTGCCCAACAGGCGGTAGACGCTCTCGGCCGTGCCGGCGAGGGGCTGCCGAGGCCTGAGCAGACACGTGTGATGGTGGTCGCCAACCAGAAGGGCGGAGTGGGGAAGACCACGACGACGGTCAACCTCGCCGCCTCGCTCGCCCTGCACGGTGCGCGGGTTCTGGTGATCGACCTCGATCCGCAGGGCAACGCCTCCACGGCGCTGGGAATCGACCATCACTCCGACGTTCCCTCGATCTACGACGTTCTGATCGACAGCAAGCCGCTGTCGGACGTGGTCCAGCCGGTCCGGGACGTCGAGGGTCTCTTCTGCGCCCCGGCCACCATCGATCTGGCCGGTGCCGAGATCGAGCTGGTGTCCCTGGTGGCGCGGGAGAGCAGACTCCAGCGTGCGATCCAGGCCTACGAGCAGCCGCTGGACTATGTCCTCATCGACTGCCCGCCGTCCCTGGGGCTGCTGACCGTCAACGCGATGGTTGCCGGCGAGGAAGTGCTGATCCCGATCCAGTGCGAGTACTACGCGCTGGAAGGTCTCGGCCAGCTGCTTCGGAACGTGGAACTGGTACGCGGGCACCTCAACCCCGAGCTGCACGTGTCGACGATCCTGCTGACCATGTACGACGGCCGGACCCGGCTCGCCTCGCAGGTGGCGGAGGAAGTGCGCAGTCACTTCGCCAAGGAAGTCCTCAAGACCAGCATCCCGAGGTCCGTCCGGATCTCGGAGGCTCCCAGCTATGGGCAGACCGTGCTCACCTACGACCCGAGCTCCAGTGGTTCGCTGTCGTATCTCGAAGCGGCGCGGGAGATCGCGCTGCGGGGAGCCGGTGTCTTCTACGAGGCGCAGCACGCCCATGCTGTCGACCAGAACAATCAGCACAGCATGGCGGAGGGTGTCCAATGAGCAATCGACCTAGAGGGCTGGGACGCGGGCTCGGCGCGCTGTTCCCACAGGGTCCGCAGGAGAGGCAGACGCCTGCCTCCGAGTCAGCTCCGGTGTCGTCGGTGTCGTCGGTGTCCGTGCCGCGGGTGCTGACGGCCGAGCGTGGGGTGGCTGCGGCGAAGGTGACCGCGCTGCCTTCGAACGATGTTTCACGTGAAACATCGGTTCCGTCGCAGGAGCGGGAGCCCGAGCATGCGGCGGCGGAGCCGATGGAGTCGCCCGCCGGTGCGTACTTTGCCGAGGTGCCGATCAGGGCGATCAATCCCAACCCCCGGCAGCCGCGCGATGTGTTCGACGCCGACGCCCTTGCCGAGCTGGTCACTTCCATCAAGGAAGTGGGTCTTCTTCAGCCCGTCATCGTGCGGCAGACGAGCGCTGACCGCTACGAGCTCATCATGGGTGAGCGCCGCTGGCGGGCCTGCAAGGAAGCCGGGCTGGAGCGGATTCCTGCGATCGTCAGAGCGACCGACGACGAGAAGCTCCTGCTCGACGCCCTGCTGGAGAACCTGCACCGAGCCCAGCTCAACCCGCTGGAAGAGGCTGCGGCCTACGACCAGCTGCTGAAGGACTTCGACTGCACGCACGATCAGCTCGCCGACCGGATCGGGCGTTCGCGCCCGCAGGTCTCCAACACGCTGCGTCTGCTGAGGCTGTCGGCGCCGGTGCAGAAGAGGGTGGCGGCCGGTGTGCTGTCGGCCGGCCATGCACGGGCCCTGCTGACGCTGGACGAGTCCGACGAACAGGACGTCCTCGCCAAGCGCATCGTGGCCGAGGGGCTCTCGGTGCGTACGACCGAGGAGATCGTCAAGCTGATGAACTCCAAGCCGAAGAGCGAGGCGAAGCCGAAGGGGCCGAGGGCGGGCACTTTGATGGCTCCCGCGCTGTCGGATCTGGCATCAAGGCTGTCGGACCGGTTCGAGACGCGGGTGAAGGTCGACCTGGGGAAGAAGCGCGGGAAGATCACCGTCGAGTTCGCGTCGGTGGAGGACCTGGAGCGGATCCTGGGCACCCTTGCCCCCGGCGAGGGGCGTGTTCTGGAGAAGAGCCTGACAGAGCAGGACGGGCAGGACGGGGAGGGCTGAGGCCTCCACGAACTGTGCTGAAGGGCGGGGGTGTTGCGGCAC
>NZ_JBSGZD010000142.1:0-19256 GCF_053610825.1 Streptomyces sp. NPDC054863
CCCCCCGGATCATGGTCAACAAGGGGGGGAAGTCATGCCGGTCCCGGAGGCCGGAAGCTCCGTTGCGGAGCCAACGAAAACGGTAATGGGGGGGGGACGCCTCCGCCCTCGGAGCCACCGGCCCTCGCCCGGGGGATGCTTCGCCCCCGAGACTCAGCCCTCCAGCAACCGCTGCCCCACGTACTCGCCCTGGCGCGGTCCGCCCGGCACCGCGAACAGTCCGCTCGCCTCGTGCCGGAGGAACTTCGACAGCGCGTCCCCCCGGTCGAGCTTCCGCTGCACCGGCACGAACCCGCGCTGCGGGTCCGCCTGCCAGCAGATGAACAGCAGCCCCGCGTCCGGCACCCCGTCCGCCGAGATGCCGTCGTGGTACGAGAACGGGCGGCGCAGCATCGCCGCGCCCCCGTTCTGCTCGGGCGCCGAGATCCGGGAGTGCGCGTCGGAGGCGATGATCAGCTTGCCGTTCGGGCCCACCTTCTGGAGATCGGGCTCGGTGAACTCGTCGCCGCCGGTCAGTGGGGCGCCGTCCTTCTTGCGCCGCCCGATGACCGCCTCCTGATCGCCCCGCGGCAGCTTCTCCCAGTCGTCGAGGAGCATGCGGATGCGCCGTACGACGGCGTACGAGCCGCCTGCCATCCACTCCTGCCCGGCCGGGCCGCCGCTCTCCGGCACGAAGAGGCGCTTGTCGAAGTCGGGATCGGAGGGCTTCGGATTGCCCGTCCCGTCCACCTGGCCCATCAGATTGCGGGTCGTCATCGGGGCGGCGGTCGCGCCGGGCGAGCGGTTGAAACCGTTCATCTGCCAGCGCACCCGGGCCGCCTCGCCCGCCTCCTGCTGCACGGCGCGCAGCGCGTGGAAGGCGACCAGCGCGTCGTCGGAGCCGATCTGCACCCAGAGATCGCCGTTGCTGCGGCGCGCGTCGAGGTGGTCGGAGGAGAAGTCGGGCAGCGGGTCAAGCTCCACCGGGCGCCTCGCGGCCAGGCCCGTACGGTCGAAGAAGGTCCTGCCGAAGCCGAAGGTGACGGTGAGGGAGGACGGCCCGGCGTCGAACGCGACCCCGGTGTCGGCGCCGGCCAGCGACCTGCCCGCCATCAGCTGCTTCGCCACCTCCGACCAGCGGCGCAGCAGTGCCATGGCCTCCTTGCGGCCCGACCCGGGAGCAAGGTCGAAGGCGATCAGATGGCCGCGGGCCTGAAGCGGAGTGGTGATTCCGGCCTGATGTTTCCCGTGAAACATCTCCTCGGCCGTACCGACGGAGGTCAGCGCGCCCGGGCCGTCGTCGGCCGAGTCCCCCCGGAGCGCGGAGGCGGCGCCCGCGCCGCCCGCCGCACCCAGGACGAGCCCGGCGGCTCCGGCCGCGCCCGCGGTGCCGATCAGCCGACGCCGCGAAATGCCGGAGGCCGCCTCGGAAGAGTTCCCGGCCGAGCTCTCGGGGGAGTTCTTGGGCGAGCTCTCGGGCGAGTTCTTGGAAGAGGAAGAGGAAGGGGTGTCGGTCACGCCGGTCAGCCGATCTTGACGTTCTGGTTCACGGTCACTTGGTCGATGTCGGAGGTCCGGATCGTCACTTCGATCTTCCACGTTCCGGCCATCGGGATCTGCACGCCGCTCGCACTCCAGTGTCCGGGCGCGAGCTTGTCGGGCACCGCGGGCAGCGGGCCGATCTGCTTGTCCTCGTTGGTGAAGTCGACCTTCAGCTCGGGGGCGTCCACCGGCTTGTTGTCCGGCGAGTTCGCCCAGACGTGCAAGGCGTTGCTGCCGGTGCGGCCGGGGGTGACCTGGAGGCGGATGGTTCCCTTGCCGCCCTCGCCGCCGGTGTCGAAGGGCATGTTCAGGTCGACGGGACGGTTCGGCACCGCGGGGGCGGCAGCACTGCCGCGGCCCGCCTCCTTGAGTTCCGTACGACCCGGTTCGGTGCTGGTCAGGACCGTGGTGACGGCGAGCAGCACGACCGCGACCCCGGCCTCCAGGAGTACGGAGCGGCGCAGCCCCGACCGCTCAGGGTCGGCGTCGCGGACCCGCTTGGCGCGGACGGTACTCATCGCGGCCTGCTGCCGGGCGAGCTGGGCGGCGCGCTGGGGGTCGGCGGGCACGGTCCCCGGCTCGGGCTGCACCCGCTGTGGTGTCTTCCGCCCCTCTACGCCCTTGCGTCCCTCTACGCCCTTGCGTCCCTCTGCCGCCTTCCGTCCCTCCCGTGCTGCCAGTACGGCCTCCGCCTCGGCCTCCGGGGCCGCGCCCTCCGCCATCCGCCCGGTCCACCGGCGCGAGAACCAGGCTCCCGCGACCATGACCGCGACCAGCGCGATCTTCGCGAGCAGCAGCTGTCCGTACGTCGTGTCGACGAGCGCCTTCCAGGAGCCGAGCTGCCGCCAGGACTGGTAGACACCGGTCACGACGAGCACGGCGACCGATCCGAAGGCGAGGCGGGAGAAGTTCCGTACCGCGCTGCGTTCCAGGGCGGGCGACCGGTAGAGGGCGACCAGCAGTGCGGCCAGGCCGCCCAGCCAGGCGGCGACCGCCAGCATGTGGAGCACGTCCACGGGCATGGCGAGGCCCGCCTGGATGCCCGTCGAAGCGTGCTCGGACATGGCCCAGGTGGCGGCGATGCCCGCCGCGACGACCCCGCCGCCGAGGGCGAGGCCGAAGGTGAGGTCCTTCCGCGAAAAGTCCTCGTCCCCGTCCTCGTCCCCGTCGTCGCTGTCGCCGGTGCTGGCGCCGTCGGCGCCGTCGGCGCCGGTCTTCTTCGCGTACGCCCCGAACAGGACGGCCACGAACAGCGCCGCCGCGCCGAGCAGCAGCAGCCGCGACACCAGCGCCGCACCGGTCTTGGTGGTCAGCACGGCCTTGAGCGCGGCCAGGTCGAAGATCCCCGACAGCTCACCGGAGCCGGTGTACGGGGCCCGCAGCAGCAGCATCGACAGCGTCGCCGCGGCCAGCACCAGCCAGCCGCGCACCACCAGCCGCTGCATCGGCCGCTCGGCCGCACCCCGCCGCCAGCAGGCCAGTACGAAGGTCGCGCCGCCGACGAGCACGATGAACCCGGCGTAGGCGGCGTACCTGGCGATGCCGTAGAGCACGCCGACCGCGCCGCCCCCGGCCTCCTGGGACGGCAGGGTGACGCTGCTCTTCGAGGGGGCGCCGATGGAGAAGGTCTGGGCGCCCGAGATGGGGTGGCTGTCGGCGGAGACGGCCTGCCAGGCGACGGTGTAGGTGCCGTCGGGCAGCCCGCTGTGCAGCGCGACGCCGTACTTGATGGCGTCTCCGCTGCACAGGTCGAGGACCTCGCCGGTGTCGGCGCGCTTGCCCGACGGGTCGAGGACGCGGATGGCGTCCTCGCCGAGCGAGATCTGCTCGGAGAAGTTGAGGGTGACGTTCTTGGGGGCGGTGGCGAGCACCGCCCCGTCCTTCGGGTTGCTGTCGGTGAGCGCGGCGTGCGCGGCGGCAGGGCCGATGCCCGCGAGCAGCGCGCCGAACAGGGCGACGGCCACGAGCAGTACACGTACTGCTGCGGTGGTCGCCGGATTCCGGTCGACCGTACTGGTCGCCGGAGCCCCGGTGGCCGAGCAGGCCGGCGGGGTCCCGAAGCGCGGGGCGGTGTCCGTCATGGTGTGGTCTCAGCCCCTCAGTGGTGCTGCTGCGGGTTGTGGGTGGCGGCCTCCACCGGCATGTCGACCTTGACGGTGCCGGCCTTCTCGAAGTGCAGCTCGACGGCGACCTTGTCGCCCTTCTTCGGCTTCTTCTTCACGTCGAGGAACATGATGTGGCTGCCGCCGCGCTTGAGGTCGAGCTTGCCGCCCGCGGGCACGTCGAAGGACTTCACCTCCTGCATCTTTCCGTCCTTCGTCGTCTCGTGGATCTCCGCCTTGCCCGCGAAACCGGCGGCGGTGACGGACGTCAGCCTGTCCGCGACCGTGCCGCTGTTCTTGACGGTGAGGAAGCCGCCCGCCATGTCGGCCATGGCGGGTTCCGGCATGAAGGCGCCGGTGACTTCGAGCCCCGGCTTGCTGTCCGCCGCCGGAGCCGTCGTCTTCGCGCCGGCGGTCTTGTCGGCGGAGTCGCCGTTGCAGCCGGTGAGCGCGAGCGAGCCCGCGAGGGCTATGGCGGCGAGGGCAGTGAGGCGGGTGGTGCGGGTGGTGCGGGTGGTGCGGCGGTTCACGGGGTTTCTCCCTTGACGATCTTCGGGAGATCGGCGGTGTAGTCGTCGGGGGTGGCCTGGTCGGTGTAGAGCAGATAGCCGGCGTCGGTCTTCGGCGAGAACGCGATGACCTGCTTGGTGTGCATCGAAACGAACTTGCCGTCCTTGTCCTTCGTGGTCGGCTCGATGCTGACGCCCAGCTGTCGCGCCCCGGCCTGGATGGTCGGGAAGTCACCGGTCAGCCCGATGAAGTCCGGGGTGCCCGAGCCCTTGAGCCACTTGCCGAGTTCCTTCGGAGTGTCCCGTTCCGGGTCGGTGGTGACGAAGACGACCCGGAGCTTCTCCTGGTCGGCCTTGGGGAGCTTCTTGTAGGCGACCGCGATGTTGCTCATCGTCAGCGGGCACACGTCGGGGCAGTGGGTGTAGCCGAAGTAGATGAGCGTCGGCCTGCCCTTGGTGGCCTCCCGCAGGTCGTACTCCTTGCCGTTCGTGTCCTTCAGGACCAGGTTCGGCTTGGTGTACGGACGGTCGAGGACCGTCGCGGCCTTCGTCTTGGTCGGCGGAGCCTCGGAGAGCGGCTGGTTGCCGTCCTTGGCCGGGGCGTCGCTGCCGCCGCACGCGGACAGGGTGAGCGTGGCCGCGGCGACGAGGGCCGCCGCGACCAGCACATTCTTCTTCTTACGCATGGAACGCATGGAACGCATGGAAGTCCTGGAGCTTGAGGAAGGGGTGGGTCAGGCGGCGCGGCGGCGGCCGGCGAGAACACCGAAGGCCACACCCGCGACACCCACGATGATGCCTACGATGCCGAGCACCCGGGCAGTGGTGTCACTGCTGTCGGCCGCGGCGGTCTTCTTGCCGCTGTCGTCGCCCTTGGCGGCCGAGGCCGCCTTGCCGTCGGCCTTGTCGCCGCCGGCCGGAGCGGCGCCGTGCCCGTCGCCCGCGGGCGCGGTCAGCTTGAGGACGGGCGCCGGGGACTTCGGCTCCGGCTGCCCCTCCTTGGGCTCCTCGATCCAGCGGACGACTTCCTTGTTGTCGTACGTCTGAACGGCCTTCAGCACGAGCTGGTCGGCATCCTCGGGGAGCTGGCCGAGCGAGAGCGGGAACTGCTGGAACTCACCGGGGCCGACCTTGCCGCCGGTCCAGGTGATCTTCTCGACGGCTTCCTTGATCTCCTTGCCGTGCACCTTCAGCGGCTTGTCGAGCGTCGTCTTCTTGACTTCGACGGTCCAGCCGGGGATGGGCTGCGGCATCACGGAGGTGAGCGGGTGGTCCTTGACCGGGAAGGTCACTTCGAGCTTCACGGTCGAGGCGTTGTCGCGCTCGTTGGGGACCTTGATGTTGACGGTGGCGTAGCCGCCCTTGGCGGCCGGGCCGACGGGCTGCACGCTGACGTGCGCGAAGGCGGGCCCGGCGAGCAGCAGCACGGACGCCGTGGAGGCGACGCCGACGGCGGCGAGACGGGACAGACGGGTGGTACGACGGATTGCGGTCATGGCTGTGAACCCCACAAGTCGGAAGCGAATCGGGTGGAGGGCACACCTCTTCGAGGCGCACCGGATCCGCGACCCGCTCCTGTCCTGCCGTACGAGTCTCTTGCGATACGAGTCTCTTGTCGTACGAGTACGAGGGGGGCCGCGTCAGGCGATGAGGGCGTACGCCGACGAGGGCGGCCCGCGCCTGCTCACCGAGTGCTGCAGCGCCCGCCCCTCCAGCCGCACCGGGGTGCGGAAGGCCGCAGGCACTGTGCGCGGCCCGCCCGAAGGGACTCCCAGGAGCCCCGACAGCAGGGCGTGCACGAGCGTGAGCGCGGCGCGCAGGGACCGTACGAGCGCCCCTGCCGTGACTTCCTCCGCGCCGTACGCGGAGAGTCGGCCGAGCCGCCGCAGCGCGAGGTCGCCGTGCCGCAGCAGCCAGCCCGTGGCGAGTGCCGCCAGGAGGTGACCGAGCAGCATGGGGAGGCTGGGGACCAGTGAGTGCAGACAGTCGGCCGCCGTACCGGCACCGTCCTGTCCGCCACCCGTACCGACATTGCCGTAGGCGTTGTACGCCGCGGGCATGCCGTGGGCCGTGTGCGCACCGGCCGCCGTGCCGGACGCGGGGCCGAGCCCCGCAGCGGCCACGATGTCGCGTGCCTCGGCCTCGTCGAGCCCCGTGGCACCGCCGCACATGAGGCTGGCGGCGAGCGGGCCCAGCGGGCCCTGGCCGCCGCCGGCTCCGGGTGCCGCGTGGTTCTGGCCGAGCCCGAACAGGACGTGCAGCCCGAGCTGTCCCGCGGTCAGCGCGAAGGTGATCGAGGGCAGCGAACGCGCCCGTCCGGCCAGCGGTGCGGCCAGCACGAACACCGCGGCGAAGGCCACGGCGAGCGTCCACCACGGCACGGTCGCCGTGGAGCCCAGCACGTGTCCCGTCGCGGACAGCACGACGCAGACCGCGGCGAACACCGCGGCCCTGGCGAGTCGCGTGGCGACCCGGCTGTGTGCGTCGCGTGAGGCGACCGGCTGTGACATGGCGGAGCCATCATCGCACTGCGGTCCCGTACCGGACCCGGCAGGTCCGGAAGCTCCCTATGGTCCGTTACGTCACGGGGGCGGGCCGTCGGCACGGCCCGTCGCCGGCCTTGAACGCGGTCCCGCATACACCGGCGCGCAGGGAGCGCACATCCGCCGAATGAGCGCTCTCACACCCAGAACTGGCTTACGGGCCGTCACTTGCGGCAATACGTAGTCGTATGTCGAGTCGCAGCCAGGAGGCTGGAGCATGAGCATCTGGTGGTCACTCCACTTGCGAAGGGAAGCTTCGAGCGTTCCGCTCGCCCGCCGCCTTCTGCTCGGCGCCATGGAGAGCGCGGGTGTCGACCCGGACGTTTCCTACGACCTGTCGGTCGCGCTCAGCGAGGCCTGTGCGAACGCGGTCGAGCACGGCGGCGACCACACGTCGGGGCCGCGCTCCGCCGAGTACCGGGTGACGGCGTACCTGGACGGCGAGAAGTGCAGGATCGAGGTCACCGACTCGGGCCCCGGCTTTCCTTCCGTACGGCGTCGCGGCCCGGCCGCGCAGCCCGTGGCGCACACCCGCGAGAGCGGCCGAGGTCTCTGTCTGATCGAGCAGCTCGCCGACCACGTGCACTTCCGGAACCGGCCGGGCCGGGGCGCGGTGGTGAGCTTCGACAAGATCCTGAAATGGCGCGAGGGCGCGCTGCTCCAGGCGTCCTGACGGACCCCGGGCAACGCGCCCCCGAACCCACGGGCCGAAACCCCTGGGCGCACAGGCCTACTTGGCCCTACTTGGCCTTGGTCGCCGCCATCCATGCCTCGACCTCGTCGGAGCGGCGCGGCAGCGCGGCCGACATGTTCCGGTTGCCGTCCTCGGTGACCAGGATGTCGTCCTCGATGCGGACGCCGATGCCCCGGTACTCCTCCGGCACGGACAGGTCGTCCGCCTGGAAGTACAGGCCGGGCTCGACGGTCAGGCAGACGCCCGGCTCCAGCGTGCCGTTGACGTACGCCTCGGTGCGCGCGGCGGCGCAGTCGTGGACGTCCAGGCCGAGCATGTGGCCGGTGCCGTGCAGGGTCCAGCGGCGCTGCAGGCCCAGCTCCAGGACCTTCTCGACCGGGCCCTCGACGAGGCCCCACTCGACGAGCTTCTCGGCGAGCACGCGCTGCGATGCGTCGTGGAAGTCGCGGTACGCGGCGCCGGGCTTGACCGCCGCGATGCCGGCCTCCTGGGCCTCGTACACCGCGTCGTAGATCTTCTTCTGGAGCGGCGAGAAGGTGCCGTTGATCGGCAGCGTGCGCGTGACGTCGGCGGTGTAGAGGGTGTGGGTCTCCACGCCGGCGTCGAGCAGCAGCAGGTCGCCGGAGCGGACGTCGCCGTCGTTGCGCACCCAGTGCAGGGTGGTGGCGTGCGGGCCTGCGGCGCAGATCGAGCCGTAGCCGATGTCGTTGCCCTCGACGCGGGCGCGCAGGAAGAACGTGCCCTCGATGTAGCGCTCGGAGGTGGCCTCGGCCTTGTCGAGGATCTTCACGACGTCTTCGAAGCCGCGCACGGTGGAGTCGACGGCCTTCTGCAGCTCGCCGATCTCGAACGCGTC
Source organism: Streptomyces sp. NPDC054863 (assembly GCF_053610825.1). Classification (NCBI taxonomy): domain Bacteria; kingdom Bacillati; phylum Actinomycetota; class Actinomycetes; order Kitasatosporales; family Streptomycetaceae; genus Streptomyces; species Streptomyces sp. NPDC054863. Next base: position 8,226 of record NZ_JBSGZD010000142.1, read on the forward strand.
CTTCACCACGCGTGCCTCGGAGAGGTAGACGCGCAGCTCGGCGTCGGTCTCGGCGGTGACCTTGTCGGCGAGGGCGGCCTCGATGCCCGCGTCGTGCCCCCGGACGTTGCGCACCCGGCCGGTGGCCTCGCGCAGCGCCTCGGGCAGCTCGCGGACGTCCTTGGCGGGCAGGCCCAGGAGCTGCTCGGCCTCGGTGAGGGAGTGCCGGCGGCCGACCCACAGCTCGCCCTGGCCGTCGAGCCAGAACTCGCCGTTCTCCCGGTTGGAGCGGGGCAGCAGGTAGATCGTCGCGTCGTGCCCGGTCTCGGTGGGCTCCAGGACCAGGACGCCGTCCTGGGTCTGGTCACCGGTCAGGTACGCGTACTCGGTGGAGGCGCGGAAGGCGTACTCGGTGTCGTTGGAACGGGTCTTGAGGTTGCCCGCGGGGATCACCAGGCGCTCGCCGGGGAAGCGCGCGGAGAGCGCGGCGCGGCGGGCGGCGGTGTGCTGCGCCTGCGCGATCGGCTCCAGGCCGTGCAGCTCGGTGTCGGCCCAGCCGGACTTCATGCTCTCGGCGAGCTCGTCGGACACACCCGGGTACAGCCCGTTCTTACGCTGCTTGATGGGCTCTTCCTCGGTGGCAGTGACCTCTGCGGACTCGCCGTCCACGATTTCCGGGTTCTCCGGCTTGAGCTCCTCAGACACGACACGTCTCCTCATACGACACAGGGCCAGGGGTTTCCCGCCTCCTGGCCCTCCATCGTATGTCCGTGCGCACAGGCGGTCCCCAGCCTGTGGATAACTGTGAGAAATCAGTCTCCCGCCGAGGCCGGGGGCGCTGTGGGGCCTCAGTCGAACCGCGCCGCGAGCAGCACGATGTCCTCCGCGGGGCCCGCCTCGTCCAGCCCTTCCGGGAACACCGTCCGCAGCACGTGGTCGGCGATCGCGCCCGGGTCGTCGCGGATCGACTTCGGCACACCGGCCGCCGCCGCGTGCAGCCGGGCGAAGGCCCGGTCCATCGGGTCGCCGGTACGGTGCAGCAGCCCGTCGGTGTAGAGCAGCACGGTTTCGCCCGGGTGCGGGCTGATCTCCACGCTGGGCGCCTCCCAGCAGGACAGCATGCCCAGCGGCGCCGACAACGAAGTCTCCGCGTACTCGGTGCGCCGCTCGCCGACGATCAGCGGCGGGCTGTGACCGGCTCCGGCCAGCACGATCTTCCGCTTGGCAGGTTCGCAGTACGCCAGCAGGGCGGTGGCCGAGCGCGCCGGCTCGGTCAGCCGCATCAGGAGCTCCAGGTCGGACAGGACGGCGACCGGGTCCTCGCCCTCCATCACGGCGTACGCCCGCAGGCTCGCCCGCATCCGGCCCATGGCGGCGGTCGCGCCGGGGCCCGACCCGGTGACCGAGCCGACGGCCAGGCCGAGCGCTCCCTCGGGCAGTGCCAGCGCGTCGTACCAGTCGCCGCCGCCGAGCGGCCCCGTGCGGTGCCGTACGGCCAGCTGCACGCCGGGCACCCGGGGCAGTCGGCCGGGCAGCAGCTCCTCGACGAGCATCGCCACGCGCGCGCGTGCCCGCTCCAGCTCCAGGAGCCGGGAGAGGTGCTCGGAGGCGTACCGGATGTAGAGGCCGACCAGGTGGCGTTGGCGTTCGGTGGGTTCGGCGGGCTCGTCGTAGAACCACACGACCGCACCCAGGCGGCCCGAGGGGCCGGTCAGCGCGAGCGCGTAGCTGGCGGCGTAGCCGAGGCGGGCGGCGACCTCGCGGTGCAGTGGGTCCAGGCCTTCTTCGTGGAGCAGGTCGGGGCTGGAGCCCCCGCTCTCCGTGTCCTGGCCGCTCCCGGCGGTCCCGTCGAGGATGCGTCCGTACAGGGTCGCGCCGCGCGGCACCGTCTCGATGTGGCCGAGATCGGCGTGTGCGAGGCCGAGGCCCACGGTGCTGGTGGGGCCGAGGCCGTCGGCCGGCTCCAGGGCCGCGAGGCCGCGGCGGGCCCCGACGAGGGCGGCGCCCGCGCGCACGACCTCGTGCAGCGCCTCGTCGAGTGCACCGGTGCCCACCAGGCGTTCGGTGAGTTCGTGAAGGGTCGTCAGGTCGGAGACCCAGCCTGCCAGCCGGTCCTGGATCACTGCTCCCGCAGGCGCGGGAGTCTGCGCGGGGGGTGGAACCAGAGGATCGATTCCAGCCACTTTCGGGACGTTCGGGGCGCTCATGTCAGCCGGCTTTCCGCCTGGTGCGATTCGCTCAATAGCATCGCAAACCCCCATGTCATTCTGCGCCGCTATCAATGGATCCACATCTACACGCAGATGTAAGGCGATGTCCAGCATTGTCATCCCGGGATTCACGGTGTCCCTGAGGAAACTGAGGAAAGCCAACTTGGCGCGAAAATGCACTCGGCGCAAGACTTTTGCGGTCGACTGAGGCCGCTCGACAGCGCGTCATATCAGCCGTGCTGGGTATCTGACTCCGTGATGACCGGGGGACTGCGGCCGTGCTGCCGTCGACCCGGAACCCGGCGGCGGGCGCGAGCGTCCTATCCGCTGTGGGCCCGGCACGGTCCCCGAGCGGCGGGGAAGCACAGGGAAAGCACCACCGGAAGCTCTGGCGACGTCCCACGGGACGGGTAAGCGCCTCGTGCGCGCCACCCCCCGCCAGCTCCGCGCTCGGCCCCCAAGGGGTTGCCGTACCGCAGTCTGTTCAGTGTCCAAGCACGCAGTGAAGTGATGCACACATGGTGCGATGTGGACCTCGGCGTTCAACGGAAAGGAACGAGCGCTCATGCGCGAGATCCCCGGAAGGCGACGCAGGCCCCGGTTCCGGCGAAGTGAGCGGCCCGCCCCACCCGGTACGGCGCTGACCTGCGCCACCGTGTGGCAGTGGCCGGTCCTCCCGGGCGTGGGCCTAGCCCCGGAAGGTGGCCGCGGCGGTGCGGCCCAGGGCTGCGCCTGCCCCGATCCCGAGTGCGTGGTGCCCGGCGCGCACCCCTTCGACCCCGGCCTGCTGGCGGCCACCACGGACGCGCGCATGGTGCGCTGGTGGTGGGAGAAGCGCCCGGACGCGCCGGTCGTGCTGGCCACCGGGGGCGACGCCCCCTGTGCGCTCAGCCTCCCGGCACTCGCCGGCGCACGGGCGCTGGTGGCGCTGGACCGGATGGGCGTGCGGCTGGGCCCGGTCGTGGCGACGCCCACCCGGTGGTCGCTGCTGGTGGCCCCGTACTCCCTGGAGCGGCTCGGCGAGCTGCTGTACGCGAAGGACCGCGTCCCCTCCTCCTTGAGGTTTCACGGGGGTGGCGGCTATCTGGTGCTGCCCGCCTCGCAGACCGGTGCGGGACCGGTGCGGTGGGAGCGGGAGCCCGCCGCGGGCCGCGACGGGCAGCCGTGGCTGCCGGACGTGGAGACGGTGCTGGACGCCCTGGTGACGGCGAGCAGCGGCGCTCCGGACGGCGGAAGCAGGCTCGCGTACTGACGCGCCGCCGGTGAGCGAACACCTGCGTGCGCCGAGTGAACACCTACGTGCCTCACTCGTAAGGGTGCGAGACGGCGCGAGTTCAGCGGAATTGGGCGCGCGGCCGACAAGGCACGCGCCATCCGTCGATATCTTCGGCCCACCGTCACGAATTTCCCGGCAGTTGACAGGTGGGGGCTCCCCTTGAATATCCGCATGATCGGGCTTTCGGCCGTCGTGGTGTTCACCGTTCTGCTGCCGCTGGCAGTGGCGTCGGCAGGGCCTGCGGGTTCGGAAGGGGAGGGAGTCGACCCGGCGGAGGGTGTGCCCGCCTCCGTAACGGACGATCAGAAGGCACGGCAGAGCGGGAAAGCTTTGTCAGGACAAACTCCGGGTCTCGTGGCGGAGCTGCGGACCGGGCTGCCGGGGCGTACGCACGCACAGTGCGGCCCCGAGGTGGCCTCTCCCGAGGGTGTCGAGGCGCAGACCTGTGTACTGGCGGAAGGGCGCGACACCTGGGCGCGTACGTACTACCGGAACGCGACGGGGGGAGAACTGGACGCCGTGCTCGCCCTCATGGGCCCTGCCGGGCGCACCGTACGGATGCACTGCGCGGTGGGTGCGGGCGACGAGCCGGGGTCGTGCGAGACGCCGCACGAGCAGGAGGGCGGAGGGGGCGCCGGGACGGGGAAGGCCGAGCCGTGGAAGTACACGGCGGTTTCGGAATTCGCGGCCCCGGACGAGGGCCCGCTGCTGTTGCGGTCCGGAAGCAACTCGGCCGCTCCCGCTGCCCGTTGACAGGGGCGGGAAAGTGAAAGGCCCGATCGCTGGCGACGGGGGATGCACCAGCGACCGGGCTCCTAGAACGGTAACAAGAGATCTGCTGTTCGCAAATTCGATCTCCTGTATTCAGACAGGGATTTACCCGTCAGTACGGGGAGTTGTGACCGGAGTCACCATGTCCCCTCCGTCCCGTTGTGCGACGTGCAACGGCGGCACTCAGCTGAGGGTCACCTGACGGTTGGTGAGGCCGCCGCGAGAGCGGCGCTCCTCGGCCGTCAGCGGTGCGTCGGAGGCGAGAGCGGTGGCGAGCCGCTCGGCGAATTCGGCGGCCGGCTTCTCGCACTCCTCGGCCGTCATCGCGCTCGGCAGGTCCCAGACCGGGACGATGATTCCGTGCGCCCGGAACGAGCCGACGAGACGGGTGTCGTCGCCGAGCGAGGAGTCGCCCGCGGCATGCAGCCGGGCCAGCGCGTCGAGGAGCTTCTCCTCGGGGTGCGGCATGGCCCACCGCAGGTGGTTCTTCTCCGGCGTCTCGCACCAGTAGGCGGCGTCCACGCCCGTCAGCCGTACGGTCGGGATGGCGGCGGCGTTGGCGCGCTCCAGCGAGGCGGTGACCTCGGCGGAGGCGTTGGCGCTGTCCGGCACCCAGAACTCGAAGCCCGTGTGCACGTCCGGCGCGAACGCGGCGTCGGGGTCGAGCAGGTCCTGGAGACGCGGTCCGTCGGAGGGCGCCTTGGCGGCGGCGACCGGGTTGCCGGGCTCGGCGGACAGCGCCCTCTTGAGGGTGTCGGCGAGGTCGCGGCTCAGGTCGCCGGACGGGGTGTCGTTCTGCAGGCCGAGGAGTACGGAACCGTCCTCGCGGCGCAGCGCCGGCCAGGCCATCGGCAGGACGGTCGCGAGCGTGACGGAGGGGACCCCCTCGGGCAGCCCGCCCTTGAGCTTCAGCTCGACCGTCGCGGCCGGGACCAGCTCGCGCAGGGCGACCCAGTCGCACTCGCCGGCCAGGCCGTCGAAGGGGCGCTGGACCAGCTCGGTCACGGCGTGCGACGCGGCGCGGCCGTGGCACGCCTTGTAACGGCGGCCGGAACCGCACGGGCAGGGCTCACGCGCCCCGACCACCGGCACGGGCTCATTGCTGGTGGTCTGCGGCTTGGCGGCCTTGGTCTGCGGGCGCTTCTTGGCCATGCGTGCTTCTCCCCTTGCGGCAGTGCGGTGTCGGCGCGAGCCTAGCCGCAATGGGGAGCACGCCTCTCCGGACGCGTACACAGCCCCTCCGTACGTACACCGGCGCCTCTGTGTCCGTACGTCAGTGCGTCCGCGTCCGTACGTCCGCGACGCCGTGTCCGTATGCCCGGGTGTCGGTGTCCGTACGTCCGTGTCCCCGCGTCAGCCCAGTTCGTCGAAGGGAACGGCGAAGTCGAGCGACGGCGGAGCGACGCGCGTAGCGAAGTCGCTGTGCCGGTGGCCCCCTTCGAGGACCACCCAGACCGTCACCTCGCCGGACGCCCTGTCGTCCCGTACGCCCCAGTCCTGGGCGAGCGCGCTGATGATGTTCAGCCCGCGACCGCCCCGTGCGGTGACCGAGGGAGTGGCCGGGACCGGGCGGGTCGGACCGCCGCCGTCCGTCACTTCCACCGTCAGCCGACCTGCCTGGTCGACACCCCATGCGGCCCTGACGTCGCCGTCGCCCACCTCCGTCGCCGTGCCCAGTGGCCTGCCGTGCCGGCAGGCATTGCTGAGTAGTTCGGAAAGAATCAGAACTGCATCATCAACGACCGATTCGGACACCCCTTGTGTGTGCAACTCCGCACGCATCTGGTGTCTGGCCGCCCCCACGCCGGCAGGGCCATGCGGAATGGCCATGCACGACGACGTGGGCACCTCCTGTGCCTCCATCAACGCCACCCCCGAGACCTCCTTCGCCCCACGCCACGGTGTGAATTCCCCAATGGCCTGGACCGGAAACCGGCCAAGCGTTGGCCAATGATGCACTCGTAACGATCGAATACGGTACGGATGCGCCGGTGCACTCCCCGTAACGGGCCCCTGCAACGAAATGCGGGCTAGTCGCGGCCGAGCTGGGCGAGTACCTGTTTGGGGCGGTTGGTGATGATTGCTTCCACTCCGAGGCGTACGCACAGTTCGACGTCCTCCGGCTCGTTCACCGTCCAGACGTGCACCCGGTGGCCCGCGCGGTGCAGCCGGGCGATGTAGCCGGGGTGGTTGCGCACGATCCGCATGCCGGGGCCCGCGATCCGGGCGCCTGCCGGGAGCCGTCCGTCGCGCAGCCGGGGGGTCACGAACTGCATCAGGTAGACCGTCGGGATGGCCGGTGCGGCGAGGCTCACCCGGTGCAGCGAACGCGCCGAGAAGCTCATGATCCGTACCGGCGCAGGCGTGTCGGGTTCCTTGGGTGCACCGTCGAGACCGAACCGCTTCAGCATCTCCAGGAGCTTCTCCTCGACCTGGCCCGCCCACCGGGTGGGGTGCTTGGTCTCGATGGCCAACTGGAGCGGACGGCCGGCGTCCGCGACCAGCTCCAGGAGCCGTTCCAGAGTCAGTACGGAGGTGAGGTCGCCGCGGCCGGGGTCCCGGTCGGGGCGCTCGATGCTCTCCTCGCTCCCCTTCCAGGAGCCGAAGTCGAGGGCGGCGAGATCGGCCAGTTCGAGGGCGGAGACGGCGCCGCGGCCGTTCGACGTGCGGTTCACCCGGCGGTCGTGCACACAGACGAGATGGCCGTCGGCGGTCAGGCGCACATCGCACTCCAGGGCGTCCGCCCCGTCCTCGATGGCCTTCCGGTACGCGGCCAGGGTGTGCTCGGGCTCCTCCTCGGAGGCTCCGCGGTGGGCGACTACCTGGATGGTTTGCTGTCGTGCGTGGGTCACCGCGACATGGTGTCACCGACCTGGGGCAGGTGTACGCGAAGCAGTGCGGGGCGGAGGGCTTCCGCCTCTTCGAGGCTCTTTGAGGAGGCCTCGGGATGCGTCCCATTAGTCCGGAATAAAGGATGGCGGGCGGATGCACAGGTCCCGCTTACAGTGCTCTGACGTGCCGTGGGAAAAGCTGACGGCACACACTTGCACAGCGGGACAACGGACCCAGGCAATCCAGACAATGCAGACCCAGGACGACGTGGAACCGAGGAGAGAGCTGTGAGCACCGAGAACGAGGGCCCTGCGGTACCGGCCGCCCCGTCCGCACCGCCGCCGCCTCCCGCTCCGGCTCCGGTGGCGGAGCGGGGTGCACAGGAAGCCACGGCGGAGCTCCCGACGACACCGTCGGCCCCTGCGTCCGAGGCGGCTTCTGCGTCCGAGGCGGCTCCTGCCCCTGCGGCGACCCCTGCCTCTGCGCCGGCCCCTGCGGGCACGCCTGCTCCAGCTCCTGCCCCGGGCCCTGCTCCTGAGGCGGCGCAGCCTGTCGCGCAGCACGCCCCCTCGCAGCACGCCCCGGCGCCGCAGACTCCGGCGCCGCACGCCCCCGCACCGCACACCCCGGCACCGCACACCCCCGCGCCGCACGCCCCCGCACCGCACACCCCGGCACCGCACGCCCCCGCTCCGTACCCCGCCGCAGCCTGGCCGCCTCCTCCGCCGACGTTTCCCTCGTACGGCAACAGTGGCGGCGCCCACGGATACGGTCACGGCGCCCCCGGCAACAGTGGCGGCGGCGACAGTGGCGGCGGCGACCCCTGGGGTGCTCCCCCGGCCGCCGATGCCCCGAGCCCCAAGCGCAAGGGACGCGGCGGTCTGATCGCCGCCGTCCTGGTCGCCGCACTGGTCGCGGGCGGCGTGGGCAGTGGCGTCGGCTACTGGGCGGCGAACCGCGAGGCCAACTCCCCCGGCGGCTCCACCACCATCTCCGCCGCGGGCAACCCGCAGGACTTCAAGCGGGACCCGGGCAGTGTCGCGGGTGTGGCGGGCAAGGCGCTTCCCTCCGTCGTGACGATCGACGCGCAGAGCGGCAGCGGCGAGGGCGGCACCGGCACCGGCTTCGTCTACGACAAGCAGGGCCACATCCTCACCAACAACCACGTGGTCGCCTCGGCGGCCGAGGGCGGCGAACTGTCCGTCACGTTCTCCAACGGCAAGAAGTACGCCGCGGAGGTCGTCGGCCGGGCGCAGGGCTACGACGTCGCCGTCATCAAGCTGAAGAACGCGGGCGACCTCAACCCCCTCCCCCTCGGCGACTCGGACAAGGTCGTGGTCGGCGACTCGACGATCGCCATCGGCGCCCCCTTCGGTCTCTCCAACACCGTCACCACCGGCATCGTCAGCGCCAAGGACCGCCCGGTCGCCTCGGGCGACGGCCAGGGCAGCAAGGCGTCGTACATGAGCGCCCTGCAGACCGACGCCTCGATCAACCCGGGCAACTCCGGCGGCCCGCTGCTCGATTCGCGCGGCGCGGTCATCGGCATCAACTCGGCGATCCAGTCCGTCCCCAGCGGCGGGTTCGGCGGCGGCGGTGGTGGTGGCCAGTCCGGTTCCATCGGCCTCGGCTTCGCGATCCCGATCAACCAGGCCAAGACGGTCGCCCAGCAGCTCATCAAGACGGGCAAGCCGGTCTACCCGATGATCGGCGCGACGGTCGGGATGGCCGAGAAGGGCAACGGCGCCAGGATCGCCGACCAGGGCACAGGCAACACCCCCGCGGTGTCCCCCGGCGGCCCGGCCGCGGCGGCCGGCCTCAAGCCCGGCGACGTCATCACGAAGTTGGGGGACCGGGTCATCGACAGCGGCCCGACCCTGATCAGCGAGATCTGGACCCACAAGCCCGGCGACAAGGTCAAGCTGACCTACACGCGCGGTGGCAAGCAGTCCACAACAGAAGTAACCCTGCAGGCACGCGAGGGCGACGGCTGACCGGCTAGGCTGTCCTCGCGTCACCGCAGGTCGGTGGTGCGAGGGTGGGTTGCCCGAGCGGCCTAAGGGAACGGTCTTGAAAACCGTCGTGGCAGCGATGTCACCGTGGGTTCAAATCCCACACCCACCGCGGTAGTACGCCGAAGGGGCGTCCGGATCTTTCCGGGCGCCCCTTTCGCATGCGTGCTCCGTGCGTGCTTGGTGCGTGAATCGTGTGCTTCGTGCGTGCTCGGCGCGTGCTTCGTGCGTGAGTCGTGCGTGCTTCCTTCGTGCGTGAGTCCTGCGTGCTGCGTGTGTCGTGCGTGCGGGCAGTGGGCCGGTTGACGGCCGCTACGCGCGCGTGCCCGTGGTGAGGCGGGCCGCCGAGGCGATGGCGGAGCGGGCTTCCTGGGAGGTGAGGCCGGTCTGGAGGGCCGCCTCTATGAGGGCGTCGGTGAGGAGCTCGCCGATGCCGTTCTCGTACGCACGGCAGGCGGCCCAGAAGAGGCGGGTGTTGCGCTGGCCCTCCTGGGCGGCGCGTACGAATTCGACGAGGCCGCGGCCCCGGTCCGCCCCGGGTAACGGCGGTGGTGGGGGCCTGCGGTGGCCGCGCGGGCGCGGGGTCAGGAGGGTGAGGAGCGCGGGCGGGCAGGGGGCGGCCGGGAGGTGGGCGGTGCCGGGGGCCAGGCGGTAGACGCCGTGGGAGGTGAGGGAACCGGGGCCGACCAGGTAACCGCCGGCGCCCCGGACGTCGATGCCGGGGGCGAGGCGGCTCGCGGAATTGGGGACGGTGACGTCCGCAGGGCCGGTGAGCCAGAGGTGACGGCCGCCGGAGGGGGTCAGGACCGTGACCGTCGCCGGGACCGTGAACAGGTGTGTACGGGCGAGGTGTTGGAGGGCCGCGTCGGGGTCGGTGTCCGGCCTGGGGTCCAGGTCGATGCCGATCAGGTGGTGCGGGGGTCGGCCGCAGGCGATGCCGTAGCCGGTGGCCCAGGGGGCGGCGGCGAACAGGGCGCGGACGACGGCCGGGTCGGTCGACGCGTCGTGGACGCCGTGGCCGGGGAGGCCGCACTCGCCGCGGCAGGGCGGGGCAGGCGGGGCGGGCGGGGCGGGCAGGGCAGGCGGGGCAGGGCTGGAGGAAGGGGCGGGCGGGGGGTCGTGCGGGCCCGTGGCCGTGCGCTCGGCGTGGTGCGGGGAGCGCAGGGCCGGGAGTTTGGTCCGGGACAGGGGGATGACGGGGAGGCCCCGCTCCGCTGCGGAGAGGGCGTGTGCGAGGGCCAGGGTGGCGGTGAGCCGGTCTGGAGTGGCCATGCCTCCATAGTCGTACGAATGTTCGAACAAGGGAAGCGGGGAAAGTTGGCTGAAAAGCTGCCGGAACGGTTCCTCGCATGGGGCTACTGGGCTCCATGGGTCATTTGGCCGCTCCATGGGGGTTTTGGGGTGAGCTTGGGGGTTTATCGACAAATCCTCACGCTTGCGAGCGAATAAGGGCGTGGTGGGTGGTTCGCCGGGGATTCTGTGGGTGATTCTGATGCAGCGACGTCGTCACCACATCCGAGGCGGTCGGCCAACTTCCTCGGAATCAGCCGTACTTAACAGTTCCTGGAGGAATTGACATGGCAAGCATCCGTAACGCCCGCGTCATCGCCGCTGTCGCCGCGCTGCCCCTCGCCGCCGCCCTCTTCACGGGTGTGGCCGCTGCCGACAACGGCTCCTTCGCGGACGACGGATCGAACGCGACCGTTGCCACGCAGGCCGGCACCGGTGTCGGCGGCACGAACAACGGCAACTCCACCACCACGCAGCAGGTGGCGACCGGTGCCGGCGCCTCGAACCAGAACAACACCGCCAGCGTCAATGGCTCCGCCTGGACCGGGATCCAGCAGGGCAACGAGAACGTCGCGGTGAACTTCACCGAGCTCTGGTAGTACTGCGCGGCCTGATGGGGGTCTGTGCTGCGGGGTGAACGAATGCCTGTGCGGCGGTGCTT
>NZ_JBSGZD010000143.1:0-2503 GCF_053610825.1 Streptomyces sp. NPDC054863
GCGCGTGCGCGAACGCGTCCGTCACGGCCCCGGCGCGCGGCCCGTGCAGCGCGCCGGGCACCGGGGCGCCGGGCAGCCGGCTCGCGTCCGGCGCACCGTCCGCCGTGCGCGGCAGCGTGTCGAGCAGCATGACCGTGACCGGCACCAGGTCCCGGTCCAGTACGTCCCGCACGGCGGCGCGCAGTTGGACGGGCGAGGGCCCGCTCCACTCCCGCAGCACGGCGTACGCGAGGAGAGGCCCGCCGGGCGGGGCGAGGACCGCGGCGTCGGCGACCCGGGGGTGGGCGCGGAGAGCGGCCTCGGCCGGGTGCGGGGCGGCGGCAGCAGCCGGAGTGACGCCCGCGCCCGTCACCGCGCCCGTCACTGCGCCCGGGCCCGGGCCCGCGCCCGCAGCCGGGTCCGCGCCGACAGTCGGTGCGGATTCCGTACCGGCGTCAGCCTGTCCCGCCTGCGACGAGCCGGGCAACTCGGAGATGCGGCAGGAGGGTTCGGCGGCGACGGCGGTCAGCAGCGCCGCGAAGGAGCGGCCCAGCGCCGCCCCCGTCCCGTCGTCGAGCGCGGCCCTCCCGTACTGCACCAGGCTCGAAGGACCGCCCGCGTGCACCAGGGCGAAGGACAGGTCGAACTTGGCCTCCGCGACGGTGACTTCGACCGCCTCCGCCCGCAGACCGGGCAGCCGCAGCGCCGTCGGCTCGCCCAGCACGTCGGAGGTCACCCGGACCAGCGCCGTGCCGTCGCCGCCGCGCGCCGCAGCGCCGAGCCGCTCCATGATGAGGTCGTACGGCACCTGCCGGTGCTGCTGCGCCTCCAGCAGCGCGTCCCGCACCCGCTCCACCAGCACCCCGAACTCGGGGTCGCCGGACAGGTCCACCCGTACCGGCAGGGTGTTGACGCACAGCCCCACAAGACCGTCCATGTCCCGGCCCTCGCGGTGACCGGCCGCACAGCCGATCACCAGGTCGGTCCTGCCGGTCAGACGGTGCAGGGCGGCGAAAGCGGCGGCGAGCTGCACCGTGAACAGCGTGGCCCGGCGCTGCCTGCCCAGCTCGCGCAGGGCGTCCGGCACCTCCGCGCCCAGGGGTTCGAGACGGACGGCCGCGGGCCGGTCCGCCAGGTCGGCGGGCGGCGTCGCGGGACGGGGCAGCGCGGGCGGCACGGCTCCGGCCAGCTTGCGGGCCCAGTGGTCGAGACCGCGGCCGAGCCGGTCGCCCGTTTCCTGCTCGCGCCGGGCGAAGTCCGCGTACTGCGGCGGCGGTACGGAGAGCGGCGGCGCGGCGCCTTCGCCTCCGGCGGCACGTGCGTACAGCCGGCCGAGCTCGTCGGCGACGGTCTCCAACGAGTGTCCGTCCACCGCGATGTGATGGAACGTCAGCAGGACGGTGTGGTCCTCGGGACCGTGCCGCAGCACCAGGGCGCGCGGCAGCGTGTCCGCCGCGAGGTCGAACGGGAGGCGGGCCTCGGCGGTCAGCAGAGGGGCCCAGTCCTCGTCGTCCGCACTGCCCGCGGTGTCGACCACGCGCACCGGGACCGAGCCGGGGGCGGGCAGCGCCTCCTGGTACGGCACGTCGTCGTGCTGTCCGTACCGGGTGCGCAGGATCGTATGACGGGCGACCAGCGCGGTGAGCGCCTCGCCGAGCGCGTCCAGGTCCAGGGGACCCGTCAGCCGGGTGGCGAACGGCACGCTGTAGACGCCGTCGCGGTGACCGAGCCGGTCCATCAGCCACATGCGCCGCTGGGCGTGCGAGAGCGGCGCGCGCCCGGAATCGGACCCGGCGCCCGTGGCCGGAACCGGGGCGGAGGGCCGGGACGTGGCGCGGGAGCGGGCCCGGCGCAGCAGCTCTTCCTGGAGGGAAGCGGGGGTGTCAAGGGACATCGGGGTGCTCCGGCGCGTCGGGGTGCGAAAGGGAAGAGGGCTGCGGAAGGGACGGGGCCTGGGGGAGGGAAGAGGGCTGCGGCAGGGGATGCAGGTCGGTGTGGGCCGCCAGCAGGGCCCGTTCGACCAGGGCGGCGTGCCCGGCCACCGTCGGCGAGGCGAAGAAGTCGGCGAGGGACAGCTCGACGCCGAGGTCCTCGCGGAGGTCGTCGGTGACGACCAGGGCGAGCAGCGAGTGACCGCCCAGGGCGAGGAAGTCGTCGTCGGGCGACGCCACTTCACATCCGAGCGAGCGCGCCCACACCTCGGCGACGGCCTCCTGGAGCGGGGTCAGCGGCGGCGTGGCCCGCCCCGCCCCGGCCTGGGACGCGGCGGCCGGGTCGAGCGCCGCGAGCGCCCGCCGGTCCACCTTGCCCGTCGTGGTGAGCGGCAGCCGCTCGACCACGGTCAGCTCGTCCGGGACCAGATGGGCGGGCAGCAGTCCGGCGAGGGCGGACCGCAGCGATTCCGGGTCGGGCGCCGCTCCCGCCACCGCCACCACGAAGGCGGCCAGCCGGGCGTCGTCGGGAGCGGGACGGCGCACCGTCACGGCCGCGTCGTCCACCTCGGGCAGGGTGCGCAGCACGTGCT
>NZ_JBSGZD010000143.1:2513-19052 GCF_053610825.1 Streptomyces sp. NPDC054863
CGGTTCGATCCGGTGGCCGCGCACCTTCACCTGGTCGTCGGTGCGGCCGTAGAAGTCCAGGACCCCGTCGGGGCGGACCGAGGCGAGGTCGCCGGTGCGGTAGAGGGTGCCGAGGCCGGGGTGGGCGACGAACCGTTCGGCGGTCAGTTCCGGCTGTCCGACGTAGCCGAGGGCCAGCCGGGTCCCGCCGATCCACAGCTCGCCGCGTTCGCCGGCCGCGACCGCGGCGCCGTCCTTGCCGAGCACGTGGGCGGTGGCCCCGGCGATCGGACGGCCGACGGGCATCGGCCCCTCGCCGTCCGCCGCGGTGACCCGGTGGGCGGTCGCGAAGGTCGTCGTCTCGGTCGGCCCGTACCCGTTGACCAGCTCCAGCCAGGGGAACTCCCGCAGCACCGACCGCGCGTGCAGCGCGGACAGCGTCTCGCCGCCCACCACCACGGAGCGCAGCAGGGCGAAGACCCGGGAGCGGCGGGCGGCGAGCTGGTGGAAGAGCGCCGTGGTGAAGAAGGCGACGGTGACCGAGTGCCGTTCCACCTCCCGGACCAGGTCCTCGAAGGACGGCCGGTCGGCGGGGCAGACCACGACGGCCGCACCGTTCGCCAGGGCGACCCACACCTCGAACGTCGAGGCGTCGAACGTCGCGGGGGAGTGCAGCAGCACCCGGTCGCGTGCCGTCACCGTGACGTACGCCGGGTCCGTGACCAGCTCGGCGACGGCACGGTGCGGGACGGCCACGCCCTTGGGCCGGCCGGTGGACCCCGAGGTGAACATGAGGAACGCCGCGGCGTCCGCGCCCGGTCCCGCGAGCGCCGTCGTCCCGTCGTACGGCGGGAGGTCGGCGCCGATGGCCAGGCGCGGCCCCGCCACCCCGGCCGACTCCAGCAGCTCGCCGTCGCCGACCGTCAGCACGGCCCCGGAATCGGCGATCATCGCCTCGGTACGTGCCCGGGGGTGCGCCGGATCGAGGGGCACGCACACCGCGCCCGCCCACCACAGGGCGATCTGGGCGACGACGGAGCGCGCCGAGCGCCGCATCAGCAGCGCCACGGGGTCCCCGGGACGCACACCCCCCTCCTGGAGGTGCACGGCCAGGCCGCGGGCGGCCGAGACGAGCTGCCGGTACGTCCAGGTGGTCTCGCCGTCCACCAGGGCCAGCGCGTCGGGGGTCAGCCCGGCGCGGTGGGCGAGGAGGGCGGTCAGGTCGGGGTGCTTCTCCTCCGTCGCGGCCACCTGCATCTCGGACACCCACATGGTGGACTCCTGCATTTCAGACTCCTGCATCTCAGCCATCCGCATGTCAGCCGCCCGCACGTCGTCAGACACCTGCATGTCAGACGCCCGCATGTCGTCAGACGCCCGCATGTCGTCAGACACCTGCATGTCAGACACCTGCATGTCAGACGCCCGCATGTCAGACACCCGCCTTCTGTGCCGCCGCGGCGCACCGCTTGTCCAGCACGGCGACGACCGCCCGCAGGTCCCTCTGGCGCAGCAGCTCCGGCGCGCGCAGCCGCACCCCGGTCTCCTGCTCGACGGCGGCCAGCAGCCTGGCCGCGACCAGGGAAGTGCCCCCGATGTCGGTGAAGTTGTCCTCCAGCACGGTGCCGGGACGGGCGAGGAGTTCCCGTACGGTCCCCAGCACGAGCCGCTCGGTCGGGGTCGCCCCCTCCGGCAGCCCGGGGCCTCCCGCGGCCTCCGGCTGTTCCCGTACCGCTTCCTGCTTCAGCAGCGCCGCCCTGTCGACCTTCCCGTTCGCGTCCAGCGCGAAGGCGTCCACGAGCCGCACCGCGGAGGGCACCGCCTGCTCGGGCAGCCAGGCGCGCACCGAGGCGATCAGTGCGTCCGGGTCCGGCGGCGCGAGCTGCGAGTCGGCGGCGGGCAGTACGTACGCGACGAGGCGGGCACGGCCGTCGGCGTCACGGGGTGCGACGACCACCGCGCTGCGGACCGCGGGATCCTGCTCCAGCGCGGTCTCGACCTCGGCCGGTTCGATGCGCACGCCGCTGATCTTCACCTGGTCGTCGAGACGGCCGAGGAATTCGAGGAGCCCGTCGGCGCGCATCCGCACCCGGTCCCCGGTGCGGTACACACGGTCCGCCTCCGGGGGCAGCCCCTCGGAAGGCGCGGCGGTGAAGCGGCTCGCGGTCAGCTCAGGGTCGAGGTAACCGAGCGCCAACTGGGCGCCGCCGATGAGCAGTTCACCGTCCTCGCCGCGCGGCACGACCCGGCCGGCCCGGTCGGTCACCAGGACGCACACACCGGGCAGGGGCACGCCGATCGGCGGCGCCGCTTCGTCGTGCACATCGGCGTCGGTGGCCCGCATGGCGTGCGTGGTGGTGGCGACGGTGGCCTCGGCGGGCCCGTACGCGTTGTGGACCGTGGCGGTCACGTCGGCGCCGGGACGGCGGCGCATCCGGTCGCCGCCGACGACGAGGTGGCGCAGCGCCAGGTCCTGCGGCCAGGGGCGGTCCAGGAGCGGTTCGGTCATCGGGGTGGCCGTGACGGCGACCGTCACGGCGGCTGCGCGCCACCAGTCGGTGAGCGCGCTCGGGTCCCAGCGGACCGCGTCGGGCGCGGGTATCAGGGCCGCCCCCGAGGTCAGACCGGCCCACAGCTCCATGACGTGCGGGTCGAAGGCGACGCCGATGAGGAGGGACTGCCGGTCGCCGGGGGCGAGCCCGGTCTCCTCCCGGTACCAGGCGAGGAGCGTGGCGAGCGCGGGCTCCGCCACGGCGACCGCCTTGGGGCGGCCGGTGGAGCCCGAGGTCAGTACGGAGTACAGCGCGCCCGAAGGGGCGGCGAGTGCGTCCGGTGCGGGCGGCAGGAAGGCGGCGACCGCCCCGGCCACCGCGTTGGCCCCCTCGCCGGGCAGCGGCAGCACGAGGTGCTCGGCCTCCTCCCGGTGGCGCTGCGGCAGCACCTCGGGCGCGCCGATCAGACAGGAGACGCCGACGTCCTCACCGACCGCGGCGAGCCGGCGCTCGCCGGGGCGCGGCCCCAGCGGCAGATAGACCGCGCCGGCCCGGGCCAGCGCCACCGCCGTCACCACCAGCGCGGCGGACCGGTCCAGACAGACCCCGACGAGATCGCCGGGGCGCACCCGCCCGTCCCAGGCGCGCACGACGGCGTCGGCCGCCTCGTCGATCTGCCGGTACGTCCACGCGTGCGCGCCGTCGACCACCGCGGGGGAGTCGGGCGCACGGCGCACCCACTCCTCGTACCGGGCGAGAACCCCGGTCTCTTCCGTGTCGATGGCCTTGCCCAGCAGCACACTTGGAGTCACGCTCTGACGCTCCATCAAGTTTTCGGTCATCATGACTCCTTCGAAGTGGTCGTGGCGGCGAGTGCGCGGGCCTGGTCGGCGAAGACCGGATTGCGGAACAGCACGCGCAGCGGCGGCCGGTCGCCGAGGTGCGGTTCCAGCCAGGCCGCGAGCTGCGCGGCGAGCAGCGAGTGCCCGCCGACGCGGAAGAAGTGCGAACCCTCCTCGAAGCGCCCGTGCCCGAGCACCTCCCGCCAGCCTTCGGCGAGCAGCGCCAGCGCGGGGTCGGCGGACCGGGTCAGGTCGGGCAGCGCGTCCTGCTCCCCTGCCGTCTCCCCGGCCTGCTCATCGGCGGTCGCCACCGGCTCCAGCTCGGCGGCGAGCTTCGTCAGCACCGCCCGGTTCGGCTTGCCGCCCGGCAGCGTCGGCATGGTGTCGAGCCGCACCCAGCTGCCCGGCACCAGCGCCCCGGGCAGCTTGCCGCTCAGTGCGACGTGCAACTCCTGCTCGTCCCAGGACCCTTCGCCCTCGGCGTGCTCCAGGAAGCCGACGAGACGCGGGCCCCCCGCGGACTCCCGGTCGAGCACGACCGCGCAGGAACGGCCGCCGAGCACCGCGGAGGCCGCGGCCTCCACCTCCTCCAGCTCGATGCGGTAGCCGCGCAGTTTGATCTGGTTGTCCCGCCGCCCCAGGAAGCGCAGCAGCCCGTCGCGGGCACGGAAACCGAGGTCGCCGGTGAGGTAGACCCGCTCGCCGCCGAGCGCCGGCACGTGGACGAAACGGGCGGCGGTGGTCTCCGGGTTGCCGACGTACCCCTCGGCCAACCCGGCCCCCGCGACGGCCAGTTCACCGACCGCGCCGTCCGGCAGCGGGCGCAGGCCCGCGTCCAGTACGTGGATCCGCTCGCCCGGCAGCTCGGTGCCGAGCGGAATCTCGGCGCCGTCGTGCAGGGCGTCCGGGTCGATCTCGTGCACGGTGGAACTGATCGACGCCTCCGTCACGCCGTACGCGTTCAGCACCCGCACGTCGGTGCCGCAGCCCGATCCGGTCTCCCGCAGGAAGGCCCGCAGCACGTCCGAAGGGATGCGCTCGCCGCCGAGCACGAGCAGCCTCGGCGCCCAGCGGCCCTCCCGCAGCGCGGGCTTGAGCTCCTCGCGGGTGGCGAGGAAGTAGCTGGTGGGCAGGTTGGCCACGGACACCCGCGCGTCGACCAGGAGCGCGGTCAGCTCGGCACCGGTGGGCACCTCGAACTCGGGCGCCACCAGACAGGCACCCGCGTACAGCGAAGGCAGCACCTCTTCGAGCGCCACGTCGAAGGACGGCTGCGCGAACAGCAGCACCCGGTCCCCCGCGGCCAGCGAGAACCGGTCGGCGACACCGGTCAGATGGTTGCGCAGCGCGGCCCGTCCGACCGCGACCGGCTTGGGCGTCCCGGTCGAGCCCGACGTGTGGATGACGTACGCGGCGCCGGGCACGGTCTTCGCCGGCGCGGCGGACGGCAGTACGGCGTCCTCGACCCCGGCGGTCGGCAGCCCGGCCGGTACGCTCACGTCGCTCCCGGCGGAGGTGAGCACCATGGCCGGTCCCAGCCGGTTCAGCAGCAGCTCCAGTCGGGCGGCCGGGTCGGACGGCGACAGCGGGCAGTAGACGGCGCCGCTGCGCAGACAGGCGAGCAGCGTCACCACCGAGTCCACCCCGCGCGGCAGCACCGCGGCGACGGGCTGACCCGCCGTGACGCCGGCTGCGCGCAGCCGCCGTACGAGGGATTCGACCCGCTCGTCCAGCTCGCCGTACGTGATCCGCCTGGCGCCGAGCAGGACGGCGGGCAGCGAAGGGTCGTGGGCGGAGACCGGATCGAGCGGATCGCGGCCTTCGGCCACCGCCACCTCCGGTTCCGCGGCGGGCGGCGCGGCCGGGGGCGCGAGTGCGGCGAGCGCCGTCCCGGGCGCGTCCAGATAGGCCCGCACCAGGTCGAGGAAGCGCCCGGCGAGCAGCCGTGCCACGTCCTCGCCGAACAGGTCGGCGTCGTAGTCCCACACCATCGTCATGCCCGCCACGCCGTGCCGGGGGCCGACCCCGCGCCGGTCGTCGGGCAGCAGCACGACGTCGAGGTCGAAGCGGGTGGTCCCGGTGTTGAACCCCTCGAACAGGGAGATGTCGAGGCCCGGCACCTCCAGGTCGGGCAGCACCGCGTCGTGCGCGCTGAACATCACGCTGAACAGCGGGTTGTCCGCGCCCGACGTGTGCAGCCCGAGCGAGCGGGTCAGCTCCTGGACCGGCACCTCCTGGTACGGCAGGGCCCGGACCAGGGTGTCGGTCACCTCGTCCATGGTGTCCTCGGCGGGGGCGTCCGCGTCGAGGCGCAGCCGCAGCGGGATGGTGTTGACGAACATCCCCACCGCGTCCTCGAAGCCCAGCGGACGGTTGCCGACGGCGGTGCCGACGACCATCTCGGAGCGCCCGCTGTGCCGCCGCAACAGCTCGGCGAAGAGCCCCAGCAGCGTGGCGAAAGGAGTCAGCCCGCGCTCCTTGGCGTGCGCCCGCAGCCGCTCCGCCAGGTCCGCGCCGATCGACTGGCGCAACTGCCCGCCGTGGTGGCGGCGTTGCGCGCCCGGCCGGGTCACGCCGGGCAGCGGCATGTCGTACGTCGCGCCGTCCAGCTCACGGGTCCAGTACTCAAGACCGGCGCGCACCTCGTCGGCCCGCCCGGGGCCGGCCTGGGCGAGGACGTGGTCGGCGTAGGAGGAGGGCGTCGGCAGCGTGACGCTCTCGCCGAGGACCTCGGCGCGGTAGACGCCGAAGACGTCGGCGAGCAGGATCGCGAACGAGTGCCCGTCGTGGATCAGGTGGTGCTCGACGTGGATCAGCCGGTGCCGGTCCTCGCCCATCCGGACCAGCGTCCAGCGCAGCAGCGGAGCCTCGAAGGTGTCGAGCGGGCTCTCGGCCTCGGACCGCAGCAGTGCCTGGAAGGCGCCCTCGGGGTCGGCCTCCCGGCTCAGGTCCACGGTGTTCAGCCGGAGCGGGCAGCCGTCGGCGACCCGCTGTCCCGGCATCGCGCCTGGCACGTCCACGAGCTCCAGGCGCAGGCCCGGGTGCCGTTCCAGTGCGGCGCTCAGCCCGCGCCGCAGGGCGTCGGCGTCGAGAGTGCCCCACAGGTCGAGCGAGGCGGTGAAGTTGTACGCGCGGCTGCCCGGCTGCACTTGTTCGTGCAGCCAGACGATCTCCTGCGAGGAGGAGAGGGGGAGCATGGCGATCCCTTGGGTTGTCGGGTCGGATGTCGAGATGTGGCGGGGGTACGGTCGTGCCCGCCGCCGGGCGGTGCCCCGGCCGGTCCGCGGATCGCGCGGGCCGCACCGGAAGGGGAGTACGTGGTGGAGCTGGTACGGGTCACAGGTCGTTCGGGTCGCAGGTCGTACGGGTCACAGGTCGTGCGGGGCGCAACCGGTACGGGAGACGGAGCGCGGCCGGTAAGGGGCGGGGCTCAGCCGACGGGCAGGCCGGCCCGCAGTTCCCCGCACAGCGCGGTGAAGGCGTCCTGTGCGCGGTCGTCGTCGAGGACGGTGCGGTCCCACACCATCCGCAGGTGCAGTTCGGGGCCCTGGACGACCGAGACGGCGAAGGGGGCCCGGACCTGCCGGCCGTCGACGTGCACCTCCCGGCCGGTCGTCCCGCCGAGCCGCAGCGCGGGACGGCGCCTGGCGTCGTCGACGGTCAGCAGGCCGTCCAGCGCCCCCGACCACCGCGACCCCGCGGCCCTGGCGGCGTGCACGACCTCGTCGAAGGGGGTGTCGGCCCGGTCCAGGTCGTCCCACCACTGGGTGGCCGTCACCTCGGGCGCGGGGCGCACCGGGTCGGTGGCGGCGGGGAAGACCACCGTGTTGAGGAAGCAGCCGAGCACGGGCGGCGCCCCGGCCGGACGCCCGCCCCACGGGTAGCCGATCGGCGGTACCTGACCGGGCCCGTACAGCACCTCGGCGGCGGACCGGCAGGCGTCGAGCAGCGAGGCGAACGGCACCCCCAACTGATCGGCGGGTATGCGCAGTTCGCAGGCGCCGGTGGGCGTGCGGACGGAGTTGTCGGGCCGGGGGGCGCGCTCCTGGACCGTACGCAGCCGCTCGCCCCAGTAGGCGAGCGCGTCGGGGGAGCTCGCCCGGCGCTCGGCTTCGAGCTGGAGCAGGACCGCCTCCCGGTACTCGGCGAGCCCGGCGGCGACCTCGGCGGCCGAAGGGTCCTCGGGACCGAGCCGGTCCCGGTAGGCGTCGCCCAGCTCCTCGACGATGCGGGCGAGCGACTGCCCGTCGCAGGCGGCGTGGTCCAGGACGACCGCGAGCACTTCCTCGGAGGCGCCGCTCGTGTCCGGGCCCCCCTGCGCCAGGAACAGGCGCAGCGGCGGTCCGTCGTGCGACCAGGCGCCCACGGTGCGGCGCAGCGCGTCGTGGGCGTCCTCGCCGGGAGCGCAACTCACGTGCTCCACCGGCACGTCGGGCTCCGCGGGGCGGAGCACAGGGGTGCCCCTGAGCACGGACGTCCGCGAACGCAGCGCGGGGTGGCGGGCGGCGAGGCACTGTGCGGCGGCGCGCAGCCGCGCCGTGTCCACGGTGCCGCGCGGGAAGGCGAAGAACATCGGGACGGTGTCAGGGCGGCCGGTCGGATCCATGGCGCGTACCAGGACGAAGCGGCGCTGGGCGCCGGTGACGGGCAGCAGGCCCGCCCCCGCGTCGCTCGCCGCGAGGCTCTGGTAGCGGTTCAGGTACTGGCCGGTGATGCTGGGGTGCACGTGATCCTCTCTCGTAAAGTCGCGTAAAAGGGCCGACGGGGTCGTCGGTCGGTGGGGCGCCGCCAGTCGATGAGTGGGGCGCCGTCAGCCGGTGGGACGCATTCAGTGAGTGGGGCGCGGTCAGTCGGTCGCGGCGGCCTTCGCCGGACGGCCTTCCGCGCCGGAAGAGCCGTGCTCCTCGGCGTCATCGGACTCCGGGGCGGCCGGGAGGTCGCGCATCGTGCGCAGCGGTGAGAGCAGCAGGGGCAGCGGTACGACGAGGAAGCCCACCGCGCACACCCACAGGGCGGCGCGTGCGCCGAGGCCGTCCGCGATCGCTCCGCCGACGAGGGCGCCCAGTGGCAGGGTCCCCCACATCATGAACCGCAGGGTGGCGTTCATCCGCCCCAACAGCCGTGGCGGGCACAGCATTTGACGGAAACTCACCTGTGCGACGTTGTAGACGACCGCGCCGAAGAAGACCACGCCGGAGGCGACCGCGAACAGTGCTGCCGCGGCCCCCTTGCCCGAGAGCGGCCACAGCAGGGCGAAGGGACCGGTGGCCAGGGAGGCCAGCCAGATGATCCGCGCCTGGCCGAACCGCCTGGCGATCCGGCCCGCGCAGAGCGCACCGGCCAGCCCGCCCACGGCCGACGCCGACAGCATCAGCCCCAGGACCCCGGGTTGCAGTCCGAGCACCCGCACCAGGTACACCGTCTGCGTGGCCATCAGCACCGCGGCGAAGAAGTTCCCCAGGCCGGTGGCGGCGGCGATGACCCGCAGCAGCGGATGCCCGAGCACGAACCGCAGTCCTTCGCCCACGTCCTTGCGCAGCGAAGCCCCCGGCACCGGTTCGGGCTTGCTCTCCGGCTGCCGTATCGCCAGCAGGAACAGCGCCGACACGGCGTAGCCGATCGCGTCGGCCACGATCGCCAGGTGCGCCCCGACGATCTGCACCAGCCCGCCGCCGAGGCCGGGTCCCGCGACCTGGGCGGACGAACGTACCGTCTCCAGGGCGCCGTTGCCCGCCACCAACTGCTCCCTGGGCAGCAGTTGCGGCAGGTAGCTCTGGTGCGCCACGTCGAAGAAGACGGTGGCCACCCCGGTGACCAGGGCCACCAGATAGAGCTGGCCCATGGTCAGTACGCCGGCGACCGCCGCCAGCGGCACGCTCGCCATCGCGGCGGCGCGCACCACGTCGGCCCTGATCATCAGCGTGCGCTTGCGCATCCGGTCCACCCACGCTCCGGCGGGCAGTCCGATGAGCAGGAACGCGGCGGTCTCGGCCGCGGTGAGCAGCCCCACCTGGAAGGCGGGGGCGCGGAGTTCGAGGACGGCCACCAGCGGCAGCGCGACCAGGGTGACTTGGGCGCCGACCTGGCTGGCCGCCGCTCCCGCGAGAAGCAGGCGGAAATCGCGGAGACGGAGGAGGCCGCCGGGAGCGGCTCGTGACGAGGTGGGCATGCACGAGACCTTCACCAAGGGAAGATCGAGAGTCAAAACAAGGAGGAGAGTTCCGGTCGTTTTTCCTGCCGTAGAGCCCAACTAACGCAAATATTTTGGCAGATGTGGGCATCCTAGAGATGAACTACATGTCGGAACGGCTATGTGTGAACAGGGTGTGGCGCGCTGTCTGCCGGAGTGTCCGGGGTGTGACGAGGGTGAACGTACCGCCCTGCGCACGTATGTCCGAAAGTAGTCACTCGGTGTCGAGTAAGTACGTTCCGAGCAACCCCAACGCACCGAACCACGTCGCGAGTTGTACGGCAGGCAGGCCCCCGCAGACCCCTGCCTGCGGGAAGGGGCCGGTGCACCTGGCCCCACCCCAGGCCGGGGTGCTCCCCGCATGGCCGTCGGCCGCCCGCTCCACCAGGGTTGAGGGCATGAGACGACACGGTCCCGCCTTCCTCGCACTGGCCCTCTCCCTCGGCACGGTGGCCGCTGCCGCGCTCCCGGCCCAGGCGCAGCCGCGCAGCGCCCCGGCCTTCCTCGCCCACCCGGCGCGGTCACCGGTGCCCGACCTGGACCGGGGCGCGCTGCCGCTGCGCACCACCGACCCCCGGGGCGTCCTCGACGACCTGCGCCCGCTGGGCCGCATGGTGAACGACGCCCGGGTGGTGGGTCTGGGCGGGGCCACCCACGGCTCGCACGAGTTCTTCCGCCTCAAGCACCGGGTCTTCCGCTACCTCGTCGAGGAGAAGGGCTTCCGCAGCTTCGCCCTGGAAGGGAACTGGAGCACCGGACTGCGTCTCCACGACCACGTCCTGCACGGCAAGGGCGACGTCCGGCAGATCATGCGGGACGAGTTCCGACACAGCTGCTCCTGGTGGAACAACGAGGAGTGCCTCGACCTGCTGACCTGGATGCGCGACTACAACCGCCAACACCCTTACGACCCGGTGCGGTTCATGGGCAACGACCTCGGCCACGCGGGCCCGGAACTCTACGACCGGGTGACCGACTACGTCGCCGACGCCCGCCCTGCGCTGCTGCCCCGCTTCACCTCCCTCTACCGCGACCTGCGCCCCACCACCGGCGTCGCGGCGCACCTGACCCGGTACGGGAACCTCCCGCTCTCCGAACGCCGGGAGATCGCCGACCGCACGGGACAGGCGCTCGCCCTCCTCAAGGGCCAGAAGCCCGCACCCGGCGCGAACCGGCAGGCGTCCGACGCGTACGCCTGGGCACTCCAGCACGCCACCGCCGTCGACCAGACCGCCCGGGGCCACGCCTTCGACCTCACCGACCCCGGGCAGGCGGGCGAGGCCATGCGCTACCGGGACGCCGTCAGGGCGGAGAACGTGCTCTGGTGGACGCGGCAGACCGGGGACAAGACGCTGCTGGCCGCCCACAACGGACACGTCGCCCTCGCCGCGTACCACCCCGCGCAGCACCCCAAGTCCCAGGGAGCCGTCCTGCGCGACGAGTTGGGGAAGGGCTACGTGAGCATCGGCACCACCTTCGGCCGCGGCTCCTTCCATGCCGCCGGGGCCGACGGAAAGGTGCACACCACCACCCTGGGGGCGGCGAAGCGCGGAACCAACGAGCACACCCTGGACCGGGTGCGCCACCGCGACTACGTACTGGACCTGCGCACCACCCGCCCCGCCGCCCGCGCCTGGCTGGACCGGGCGCGCACCACCAGGAGCATCGGCCCCGACCGCCCCGACCGCGCCAACGAGTCCCAGGTGGCGCTCGCCCGCTCGCACGACATCCTCGTCCACCTGCACCGGGTCGAAGCCGCACGCCTGCTGGGCCCCGCGCAGTCCGGCCCGAAGTAGCCGCCGCCTGCCGCACTCGGTCACCTCTTTGTCATCCGCGTATCTGTTCCTCGGCGTCCCGCTGGTCCACGGTGGTCACTTCTGTCCGTGCGGCGAGCAAAGGGGACACAGGTGAGGCGAAGTACATCGCGCAGCGCGAAGCGGCTCAGGTACGGCGCCGCGACCGCCGTGCTCATGCTGCTGTGGATCACGGGCTGCACGGAGGTCACGGACCTGGCGGACCCGCCCGTCGCGGTGGACCAGGGCCCGGCGGCAGCGGCTGCCGCACGGCCCGACGGATCACCGCGGGCGCCGGAGCCCTCCCCGACGGCACAGGAGACCCGGCCGTCCCGGGACGCACCGTCCCCGGCGCAGGCCCCACCACCGTCATCGCCCGAGCCGCCCCCACCGGCAGCGCCGCGCCAGAAGTCCCCGGTGCTGTACCTCGGGGACTCGCTCGCCATGGAGAGCCAGGTGGTGCTCGGTGACCACATCGAGTCCGGGGGCCGGGCGACCGTACACAGCGCCCCGTATTCGGGAACGACGCTCTGCGACTACCTGACCGGACGCGCCACGGGCTCCCTCGTGCCGCCGCAGGACAAGGCGGCGGCCCTGGTCGCCGCGCACCGGCCGCGTGCCGTGGTCCTCCAATTCTGGGGAAACTCCTGGGGGTTCACGCCCTGCATGGACAACATCGTCCAGGGCAGCGCCGAGTACTACACGAGGTACGCGAAGGACGCCGAGGCGCTCACGGAACAGATCGCCCTGGCCGCACGGTCCGCGGGCATCCCCCGGCCGCGGATCGTCTGGGTGCTGCAAGGGCCCGACGCCTTCTCGGCCGACCGGACCCGCCGGGTCAACGACCTCTACCGCGCACGGGCATCGGCCTCGGGCGACACGGTCGCCGACGCGGGGGACGCGGTGAGCGCGCCCGGCGAACGGTACGTCTGGCGCCAACGAGTCCCCTGCAACGCCGAGGAACGCACCAGCCCCGGGCAGTGCGGGAACGGCCTGGCCACACTGCACAGGGATGACGACCCCCTGCACTTCTGCCTGGCCCCGACCACCCCGAAGGCGCGCCCGTGCCCGGTGGTCTCACCGGGAATCGTGCGCTACAGCAGGGCCATCGCCGCGGTCGTCGACCGGCAGGTGCGCCGGGCCGGGTAACCGACGGTGGTACGGGAGAGACCTGCGGCCCGTCGTGCGGTGCCGGCGGTCGGCCGGGCAGTGCCGGCCGGGCAGCGTCGTCGGCCGGGCAGGGGCAGCCGTGCAGCGCCGCCGGCCGGGCAGGGTCAGCCGTGCAGCGCCGCCGGCCGGGCAGGGTCAGCCGTGCAGCGTGACGGGCAGGGTGGTCAGCCTGCTTCCCCGCAAGCCGCCCGCACAGGCCGACCGGAGCTCGCTGAAGGGGCGGGCGAGGCGGGCCTCGGGAACTCGGCGCGCAACACCGTGGCCACCGCTCTCAGTTCGAGCTGCGCGGGCCGGGCACCGACGCGGTAGTGCGGGCCCGCGCCGAAGGCCAGGTCGGGCCCGGGAGCGGGCGGGGTGACCGCCGGGTCGTCACCCTGCGCAGCCGGGGCGGCGGCGCGTAACCCATGATCTTTTCCGGCGTTGAGATCAGACAGGATCCAACGCCCCCGTGGGGCCGGGAAGAATGCCCGAGGTCGCTCGCCATGCACTCCATCACTCAGAAGATCGCCGCCGGAATCGGCACGGCGGCTGCCGCGCTCGGCTGCGTCGTCGCCGCCGGACCGCCCGCAGCCGCCGAGGGCAGGTGGTGCAACAACTCCGTCTGCATCGAGACCTACGACCACGGCACCTACCTGGGCAGGGTGGAGGTGTCGGTCACCAACACCAACCAGCCGCACCGCATCAGCGCCCGTGTCTGGACCACCAACGGCTGGAGCGCGAACACCAAGGTGGAGGACGTCGCGAAGTTCCGCACCTACCGCGACCAGGCGTACCCCCAACGGCACTTCCCCGCGGGCACCCGCCTCTGCGCGGAAGGTTTCCGCGGAGGGGACAGCGTGGGCCTGGCCTGCGTCACGATCACCGCCTGACCCGGTCCGGCTCCACGGCTGTCCGACCGGCGGAACCGCGTAAGTCACCTTGAGGTTCCCCAGTCACCGAAAAGTGCGTTCTTCCCCGTGGGGAGCCGCTCTCCTACGGTTCCTGAGTAACCGGAAGAGACCACCGAGGTCTCTCGTACGAAGGAGGCAACCGGCATGGCCATCACCCTGGTGAACCCCGGTGGACTGCCCGAGATCGACGTCTACCGGCAGGTGGCGATCGCCTCAGGGGCGAAGCTGGTCCTCGTCGCCGGGCAGGTCGCCTGGGACGCCGAGGGGGTCACGGTCGGCGAGGGCGACCTCACCGCGCAGGTCGAGCAGTGCTACCTCAACATCGCCACCGCCCTCGCGGCGGCCGGGGGTTCCTTCGACGACGTGGCCAGACTGACCGTCTACGTCGTCGACTGGACCCCCGACAAGATGCCCCTGCTTCTGGAGGGCATCTCCCGGGCCGCCGCGAAGCTGGGGGCCGCCCCGGCCCCGCCGGCCACACTGCTGGGCGTAGCGGCGCTGGACGTCCCCGAGCATCTGGTCGAGATCGAAGCCACGGCGGTCCTCGACTGAACGGACCGGGTGCTGTGGACCGGGTGCGAAACCGGGTGCTGTGGACCGGGTGCGAAACCGCGTGCTGCGGGCCGCGTGCGAAGGGGCCGCGTGCGCGGGCCGGTCCGTGGGTCAGCGCGGTTCGTGATGGGCGCGGGCCTCGGCGGCGGACTTCAGGTCGCGCAGCCATCCTTCGAGGCCCGCGCGGAGTATCTCGGTCGCGACGGGGACGTTCGCGTCGACCTGGGGGCCGGTGTGGGTCTCCTCGGTGCTCACGCGGACACCGCCCCCGACCTTGGTGAAGTTCCACACGTGGACACCGTCGATGTGCAGCCCTTCGCCGGTCGCGGGGCCGGTCCAGCGGATGCACGCGCCGCGCTCGACCTGCCGGACGGTCGAGAGGATCTCCAGACCGGTGGCGGGGGTCGAGGGGTTGGGGGGAATCGGGGTCGTCCAGCGGAATGCCGAACCCCTGCGGAACGGGCCGTGGTCGAGACGGTCCACGGTCTCGACCGGAGCCTGCCAGGACGGCCAGCGCTCCACGTCGGTCTGCAGCTTCCAGACGGTGCGCAGCGGGGCGTTGATCACGATCTCGGTCCGGTGACGGACGAGGGCGTCGGGGTCGACGCCCTTTCCGCGGCAGGTGAGGGACTTGCCGGGGTGGGAGGGGGTGGAGGGGCGGGAGGCGGAGGTGTGCGGGCCGGCGGCCCCCGCGGGTGCGGCGGCGGCGCCGACGAGGCCGAGGGCGAGGGCGAGCGGGACGGTACTCAGGGCGGCGCGGACGCAGGTGCTGCGGATGCCGGACATGGGGTTCTCCTCTGGCGGTTCGGTCGTCGGGAGGTTCGGTCGGGCGGTTCGGTCGAAGTGTCAGATAGATACTCACGCGTTCGTTAGAAGTTATAACGCAGCGCGGAACGGCCGGTCAACGGGTCGAGTGATAACTTCTCACCAACCCTTCAAGATGTAGCGGTACGGACGGAGTTGGTGGCAGGCCATGGTGACGACGGGCGCGAACACCCCGCGGGCGCGCTATCGGACCCAGGTACGGGCGGAGATCACGGCACGCGCCTGGGAGCAGATCGCCGCGGCAGGGGCCTCTGCGCTCTCCCTCAACGCGATCGCCAAGCAGATGGGCATGAGCGGACCGGCGCTCTACCGCTACTTCGCCAGCCGCGACGACCTGATCACCGAACTCGTCCGGGAGGCGTACGGCAGCCTCGCCGAGACCCTCCGTACGGCCGCCGCGGCCGGTGCCGACCTGGCCGGGCTGGCTCACGTCCTGCGCGGCTGGGCCCTGGCGGACCCCCAGCGGTACTTCCTCGTCTACGGCACCCCCGTCCCCGGTTACCGCGCGCCCGAGGACACCACCGCCCTCTCCGCCGAGATCATGACGACCCTGCTCGACGCGTGCGCGGCGCTCCCCCCGGACAGTGCCGTGGCGTCCTTCGCCGGCCACCTGGCGGACCACCGGGACTGGGCCGCGGGGCACGAGGCCCCGCCCGGGGCCCTCCACCGGTTCCTGACCTTCTGGACCCGCCTGCACGGCGTGCTGTCGTTGGAACTCGCCGGCCACATCACCGGCATGGGCTTCGACCCGGCGCTGCTCTTCGCCGCCGAACTGGACGATCTGCTGGCGCCCCGGTCCTGAGTCGGGAGCCTCCGCAGGTCCTGCGCCGCCTTCCGCGGAGCGCGGGGGCTACCTCCCCCAGAGCAGCAGGGCCGTGGCGAGGGCGAAGGCCCCTGCGGTGAAGGCTGCTGTGGCGCCCCACAGCGCCGTGGCGCCCCACAGCGCCGTGGCGCACGGAGGGTTCGGCTCGGACGGGCGCGGGGTGCGACGCCCGCAGGCGCACGTGCCGAGCGGATCCGACGGGGCGTGTTCCAGCCAGTAGGCGCCGAGTAGATCATGCGCGTGCGAGGGGCGGGGGTGGGGTGCCGGCTCCGCTGTGGGCTCCATGGAGGGGCAACACCGCAGGCGCGTGTCGGGAAACCGGTGCAGGTCGGGCGCCACCCCATCGCACTCTTCGCCCGATGGACGTATCAACGGCCCGGCAGGGGGCCGTTCGCTGCGGTCCGGCGCCGGATGCCGAGGGCGGATCGATTTCGGGCTTCAGTCCGAGGTGGAGGTGTCCGCCCTCCAGTTCGAGGTCCGGACGTAGGTGCCCGTCTGCGGGCGGAGGGGTTCCGGGCGCCCCGCCCCCGGCCGGAACTCCACCGGCCGGAACTCCACGGGCCTGAATTCCCCAGGCCGGAACTCCCGGGGCCGGGGGAGCTGGCGTCCCTGCTCCTGCCAGACACGGGCGAGGGCGTCGTAGATCGGGGTACCGGCATCTGTGCCCGGGTCCGGTGGCGAGACATGGGTCCAGACGGGGGCCGGCGGGGGGAGAAACGTTGCTTCCTGTTGCATGACAAGTCCAACGACGCCGCCGGGCCTTGCGTGTCGGGCCGAGTCCGTTTCGTCACCTGCGGCCGGAAGTTGGCGGGAATCCACCCCCACGGCCCACCCCCACGGCCCACCCCCACGGCCCGCGACGACGGCCCGCGACAGCGCTCCTGCCCGCCACCGCCTCGCGCCCCCGCCCGGCGGACCGGGCAGGGGCGCGGGCGGGCGCCACCCCCCCCCCCCGGTCAGGGCTTTGGGCGCCCCCCCCGCCC
>NZ_JBSGZD010000144.1:0-19014 GCF_053610825.1 Streptomyces sp. NPDC054863
CCGGGGTCCCGGGCTGCGCCCGGCGCACGGCTGCGCCGCGCGTCCTCAAACGCCGGACGGGCTGAAGACGCCCGGACAGGCTGAAGTGTCAGATCCCCAGTTTCGTCTCGTACAGCCGGGCCACCGCGTCCTTGTCGCCCTCCAGTTCCACCCTCGCCGACTCCTGCCGGCCGAAGGCGAAGAGGATCAGTTCGCCGGGGTCGCCGGTGACCGTCACCACGGGTGCTCCCCGGTGTGCCACCGCCGTCTGCCCGTCCGGGCGGCGCAGCACCAGACCGACCGGGGACCTGCGGCCCAGGACCCGGGACATCTTCTCCAGGCGCGCCCACAACGAGTCCGCGAACACCGGGTCGAGCTCGCGCGGCGTCCAGTCCGGCTGCGCGCGGCGCACGTCCTCCGCGTGGACGTAGAACTCCACCGTGTTCGCCGCCTCGTCCACCTGCTTCAACGCGTACAGCGAGCGCCGCGGCGGGCCGGTGCGGATGAGCTGGACCAGTTCCTCGTACGGCTTCGAGGCGAACTCGGACCTGACCCGCTCCAGCCGGCCCCGCAGGGCGGGCACCACGAGCCCCGCCGCCGCGTCCGAGCGGCGCTCGCGCACCACGACGTGGGCCGCCAGATCCCGGGCGCTCCAGCCCTCGCACAGGGTCGGGGCATCGGGGCCCGCGGCCTCCAACAGGTCGGCGAGGAGGAGCCGTTCACGCTTGGCATGGGTCGACATGTCGGCCAGCGTACGGCGACGGGGGCCTGTCCGCACAGTGGACGACCGGCCACGAACCGCACCGGAAGCGGCACAATTGCACCATGAGTACGCCCGTACCCCCGGTACCCCAGAGCCCCCTCGATCCCGCCGTCGCCGCCCGCCTCAAGCGGACCCCGGACGGACTGGTCCCCGCCATCGCCCAGCAGTACGACACCGGCGAGGTGCTCATGCTCGGCTGGATGGACGACGAGGCCCTGCACCGGACGCTGACCACCGGGCGCTGCACCTACTGGTCGCGCAGCCGCGGCGAGTACTGGGTGAAGGGGGACACCTCCGGGCACGTGCAGCAGGTGAGGAGCGTGGCGCTGGACTGCGACGGCGACACGCTCCTGGTGAAGGTCGACCAGACCGGGGCCGCCTGCCACACCGGCGAGCGCACCTGCTTCGACGCCGACGTGCTTCCCCTCACCGACGGCAAGTAGGGTCAGCGGCCATGGACCTGGAGACCTTCCGCAAGCTGGCGGCCGACCGCCGCGTCATCCCCGTCGGCCGCCGGCTCCTGGCGGACGGCGACACCCCCGTCGGGCTCTACCGCAAGCTCGCCGCCGAGCGCCCCGGGACCTTCCTCCTGGAGTCCGCCGAGAACGGCCGCTCCTGGTCCCGCTACTCCTTCGTCGGCGTCCGCAGCGCCGCCACCCTCACCGCCCGCGACGGCCACGCCCACTGGATCGGCACGCCCCCCGTCGGCGTACCGACCACGGGCGATCCGCTCGACGCGCTGCGGGCCACGGTGGAGGAGCTGCACACCCCGCGCGACCTGGCGGGCGACCTGCCCCCCTTCACCGGCGGCATGGTCGGCTACCTCGGGTACGACATCGTGCGCCGGCTGGAGAAGATCGGCGAGCACGGCAGCGACGACCTCGAACTGCCCGAGCTGACCATGCTGCTGACCTCGGACCTCGCCGTACTCGACCACCGGCACGGCACCGTCCTGCTGATCGCCAACGCGATCAACCACAACGACCTCGACACCGGCGTGGACGAGGCGTACGCGGACGCGGTCGCCCGGCTCGACGCGATGGAGGCCGACCTCTCGCGCGCCGTACCGACCACGCCCGCCGCCCTGCCCCCGTCCGAGGTGCCCGTCTGCACCGAGCAGTGGGGCGGACAGCAGTACCAGGCCGCGGTGGAAGACATCAAGGAACGCATCAGGGCCGGCGAGGCCTTCCAGGTCGTCCCGTCCCAGCGGTTCGAAACCCCGTGCAGCGCAAGCGCGTTGGACGTCTACCGGGTGCTGCGGGCGACGAACCCCTCCCCGTACATGTACCTCTTCCGGTTCGACGGGTTCGACGTCGTCGGGTCCAGCCCGGAAGCCCTCGTCAAGGTCGAGGACGGGCGCGCCATGGTGCACCCCATCGCCGGGACCAGGCACCGCGGCGCCACCCCGCAGGAGGACCAGCAGCTCGCCGACGAGCTGATGGCCGACCCCAAGGAACGCGCCGAGCACCTGATGCTCGTCGACCTGGGGCGCAACGACCTCGGGCGGGTCTGTGAGCCGGGGTCCGTCGAGGTCGTCGACTTCATGTCGGTCGAGAAGTACTCGCACGTCATGCACATCGTGTCGACGGTGACCGGACGGATCGCCGAGGGGCGCAGCGCCTTCGACGTCCTGACCGCCTGCTTCCCGGCGGGCACCCTCTCCGGGGCGCCCAAGCCGCGCGCCATGCAGATCATCGAGGAGCTGGAGCCGACCAGGCGCGGGCTCTACGGCGGCTGCGTCGGCTACCTCGACTTCGCGGGGGACTCCGACACCGCCATCGCCATCCGTACCGCGCTGCTGCGGGACGGCACCGCGTACGTGCAGGCCGGAGCGGGTGTCGTCGCCGACTCGGACCCCGTCGCCGAGGACACCGAGTGCCGCAACAAGGCCGCCGCGGTCCTGCGTGCCGTGCACACGGCCAACCGCCTCGGGGACCGCGAAGGCCGTGAGGGATAGTGGGGGTGTGAGCGCCGTACCCCCCACACCCCAGACCCCCGACGAGCCCGCCCCGACCGCAGCCGGTGGCGGCAGGCGCAGTCTCGCCGCCGCCCTGCTGCTCGGCGCCCTCGGCGCCACCGTCGTCCTGATCTCCTCCGGGCAGATCTGGACGTCGGGCGTGGCCACGGTCGCGGGCATCGGCACGAAGGCCCTCGACGCGGACGGGCAGGCCATCACCGGCGTCCCCGCCGCCCTCGCCATCGTCGCCCTGGCCGCCCTGGTGGCGGTCTTCGCCGTCCGCAGGGCCGGCCGGATCCTGGTCTCCGCACTGCTCGCCCTGAGCGGCGCGGGAGCCGTCGCGGCGTCCCTGCTCGGGGCCGGCGACCACGCCGCGCTCGACGCACAGGCCGCGAAGCTCTCCGGCGACGCCGCCGCCACGGTCACCGGGCTCACTCGAACGGCCTGGCCCTACGTCACCGCTTCGGGTGCCCTCCTGATCCTCGTCGCCGGGCTCCTCGCGCTGCGCTTCGGCGGGAAGTGGCCGGGCATGGGCGGGCGGTACGAGCGCGACGGCGGACCGCGCACCCGCGCGCAGGCCCGCAGGGCGGTGGACCCGGAGCGCCCCGAGGAACTGTGGAAGGCCCTGGACCGCGGCGAGGACCCGACCACGGATCCCGCCACCGGCCCGGCCGCCGATCCCGGGAAGGCACCGACGCGCGAAGGGTGACCCGAAGTCACGCGCGGTGCCCCGGTGGGGAACAATGAGTCCGAGCATCTCGGAACCTGAAGAGCACAAAGTCACCTAGGAGCACCTCATGCCCAGCCGCGGACACCACGGACACACCCCGGCCGCCTGGACTGGCGTCGTGATCGCCTTCATCGGTATCTGCATCTCCAGTGCGTACATGGTGATGGCCAACTCGGTCGGCTTCTGGATCGGCATCGGCATCTCGCTGGTCGGCGGCCTCGTCGGTCTGGCCATGCGCATCGCCGGCATGGGCATGCCGAAGGAGTCCCCGGCCCTCACCGAGGCCCGCGTCGCGGCGGGCCGCGCGCAGCTTCAGTAGCACCCGCAGCGCCCGCACCCCACGGTGCGGGCGGCACGACGCGAGGCGCAGTCCCACGCGGGCTGCGCCCTTTCGCACACCGGGGGTGCACACCGCGCCCCCAGCGGGGACAATCGGCGCGTGGACGCCTCCTCGCCTGCCTCTCCGCCGGCCCCCTCGCAGCACCTGGCTCCGCCCCCGGGGCCGCCGCGGTCCCTGGCGCGCCGTCTGGTGGCCCCCCTGGGCACCCTGGCCGGGGTCGTGGCCGCCTTCGCTTACGTCGGCTCGGTCGACCCCAACGAGCCCGGCCACTACCCCCTCTGCCCGCTCCTCGCCATGACCGGCATCCTCTGTCCGGGCTGCGGCGGCCTGCGCAGCGCGCACGCGGTCGCGCACGGCGACCTGCCGGCCGCCCTCGGTGCCAACGCGATGGCCGTCGTCGGGTACGCCGTCTTCGCCGTGGTGATGGTGGTGTGGCTCACCCGGGCGATACGGGGGAGGCCCATGAGGTTCGCGCTGTCCGCTGCCCAGTGGTGGGTCATGGGCGGGCTCCTCCTCGTCTTCAGCGTGGTCCGAAATCTCCCGTTCGGTTCCGTGCTCGCTCCGTAAATGCCCAGGTGGTGGGACGGACAGTAACCGGATGATGTCCCTTCGGCCGGGTGCGGATACCATCGCTTGTGGCCGGACCCGGCCCTCCACCGTCCCGGAAGGGGGCAGCTCGCGTGAGTGTGCTCGACGAGATCATCGAAGGCGTCCGCGCCGACCTCGCAGAGCGGCAGGCGCGGGTCGGCCTGGAGGAGCTCAAGGAGCGGGCCGCCAAGGCGCCCGTCGCCAAGGACGGTGTCGCGGCCCTGCGCGGCGACAGCGTCAAGGTCATCTGCGAGGTCAAGCGGTCCAGCCCCTCCAAGGGTGCGCTCGCGGCCATCGCCGACCCGGCGGCCCTCGCCGCCGACTACGAGGCGGGCGGCGCCGCCGTCATCTCCGTGCTCACCGAGGAGCGCCGCTTCGGCGGTTCGCTGGCCGACCTGGAAGCCGTCCGGGCCAAGGTCGACATCCCGGTGCTGCGCAAGGACTTCATCGTCACCGCCTACCAGCTCTGGGAGGCCCGTGCGTACGGCGCCGACCTGGTGCTCCTGATCGTCGCGGCCCTGGAGCAGGACGCGCTGGTCTCCCTCATCGAGCGCGCCGAGTCCATCGGGCTCACCCCGCTGGTCGAGGTGCACGACGAGGACGAGGTGGACCGGGCCGTCGCCGCCGGAGCGAAGATCATCGGTGTCAACGCCCGTGACCTCAAGACCCTCAAGGTCGACCGCGGCACCTTCGAGCGCGTCGCCCCGGAGATCCCGGACCACATCGTCAAGATCGCCGAGTCCGGCGTGCGCGGCCCGCACGACCTGATCGCGTACGCCAACGCGGGCGCCGACGCGGTCCTGGTCGGCGAGTCCCTGGTGACCGGCCGCGACCCGAAGTCCGCCGTCTCGGACCTGGTCGCCGCGGGCGCCCACCCGGCGCTGCGCCACGGACGGGGCTGACCGCTCCGCCATGACTTCCCCCCACGCCCGTCTCGCCCGCGGCTGCCGCCCTCGCGGCTGCCGCGCGCCTGCGCGACGGGTCATGGGGCGGCGGGTGCGGTACCACATCGGTTCCGAGCCCGGCCAGATCAACGGCATGCGATGGCGCCGTCGCTGAACGCCCTGCTTCGGCATGGCCAGAGTGACGTCACATTCCCCTCGAAACACCTGATTTCGTACGAGGAGTTTCCGCATGCCCAGCGAGTTCTTCTTTCCCGACCCCCAGGGTCAAGTCCCCACCACCGAGGGCTACTTCGGTGAGTTCGGCGGCAAGTTCATCCCCGAGGCGCTGGTCGCCGCGGTGGACGAGGTTGCCGTCGAGTACGACAAGGCCAAGGCGGATCCCGCCTTCGCCGCCGAGCTCGACGACCTGATGGTCAACTACACGGGCCGCCCCAGCTCCCTCACCGAGGTGCCGCGCTTCGCCGAACACGCGGGCGGCGCCCGGATCTTCCTCAAGCGCGAGGACCTCAACCACACCGGCTCGCACAAGATCAACAACGTGCTCGGGCAGGCCCTGCTCACCAAGCGGATGGGCAAGACCCGCGTCATCGCCGAGACCGGCGCAGGACAGCACGGCGTCGCGACCGCCACCGCCTGCGCGCTCTTCGGCCTCGACTGCACCATCTACATGGGTGAGATCGACACCGAGCGCCAGGCGCTGAACGTCGCCCGGATGCGCATGCTGGGCGCCGAGGTCGTCGCGGTGAAGTCCGGCAGCCGCACCCTCAAGGACGCCATCAACGAGGCGTTCCGCGACTGGGTCGCCAACGTCGACCGCACCCACTACCTCTTCGGTACGGTCGCGGGCCCGCACCCCTTCCCCGCGATGGTCCGAGACTTCCACCGCGTGATCGGCGTCGAGGCGCGCCGCCAGATCCTGGAGCGCGCCGGACGCCTCCCGGACGCTGCGGTGGCCTGCGTGGGCGGCGGGTCGAACGCGATCGGCCTCTTCCACGCCTTCATCCCGGACGCGGGCGTACGCCTGGTGGGCTGCGAGCCCGCCGGGCACGGCATCGAGACCGGTGAGCACGCGGCCACGCTCTCGGCCGGTGAGCCGGGCATCCTGCACGGTTCGCGCTCGTACGTACTCCAGGACGAGGAGGGCCAGATCACCGAGCCGTACTCGATCTCGGCGGGCCTCGACTACCCGGGCATCGGCCCGGAGCACTCGTACCTCAAGGACATCGGCCGCGGCGAGTACCGCGCGGTCACCGACGACGCCGCCATGCAGGCGCTGCGCCTGCTCTCCCGCACCGAAGGCATCATCCCGGCCATCGAGAGCGCGCACGCGCTCGCCGGCGCCTTGGACCTCGGCAAGGAGCTGGGCAAGGAAGGCCTGATCCTGGTCAACCTGTCCGGGCGCGGCGACAAGGACATGGACACGGCGGCCCGTTACTTCGGGCTGTACGACACGGACGCCGCCGTAGCGGCGGACGAAGCAGCGGTCGCGGAGATCTCGGGGGACGCCAAGTGAGCGGGAACGTACAGCTGTTGAGCGACACCCTCGCCGCCGCGAAGGCCGAGGACAGGGCTGCGCTGATCGCCTACCTCCCGGCCGGGTTCCCGACCGTGGACGGCGGCATCGAGGCGGTCAAGGCCGTCGTCGCGGGCGGCGCGGACGTCGTCGAGGTCGGACTGCCGCACAGCGACCCGGTGTTGGACGGTCCGGTCATCCAGACCGCCGACGACATCGCACTGCGCGGCGGCGTCAAGATCGCCGATGTCATGCGTACGGTGCGCGAGGCGCATGCGGCGACCGGGGTGCCGGTGCTGGTCATGACGTACTGGAACCCCATCGACCGGTACGGCGTCGAGCGGTTCACCGCCGAGCTGGCGGCGGCCGGAGGCGCGGGCTGCATCCTGCCCGACCTCCCCGTCCAGGAGTCCGCGCTGTGGCGCGAGCACGCCGAGAAGCACGGGCTGGCCACGGTGTTCGTGGTCGCGCCGAGCAGTCTCGACGCACGTCTCGCGACGATCACCGCGGCGGGCTCGGGCTTCGTCTACGCGGCTTCGCTGATGGGAGTCACGGGCACCCGGGCGTCGGTCGGCGAGCAGGCGGCCGATCTCGTACGGCGGACCAAGGCGACGACCGAGCTGCCGGTGTGTGTCGGGCTCGGCGTCTCGAACGCCGTACAGGCCAAGGAAGTTGCGGCCTTCGCCGACGGGGTCATCGTCGGGTCGGCGTTCGTGAAGCGGATGCTGGACGCCGAGGACGAGGCGGCCGGGCTGCGTGCGGTGCGGGAGCTGGCGGCGGACCTGGCGGCGGGCGTGCGCCGGAACTGATGTCCGTGTGCGGTGACTGACGTCCGCCTGTCGGACGCGTAACTTTAAGGTTCCGTAGTCCATTTGAGTGGATTCAGGGTCGGGGCGGCACATTGGTGCCGCCCCGGTTCGTTGCTGCGGGTGTGAGCGAGAAGAACACTGAAGGCAAGCGAACCGCCCGCGAGCGGCTCATCCAGGAGCGCGACGCACAGAAGGCCCGGGACAGACGACGGCGTGCGCTGATCGTCGCATCGGCGGTGGTCGGTGTCCTCGGCCTGGCCGCCGTGGCCGGCGTGGTCGCCTCGAACAGCGGCGGCAGCAAGGGCGACAAGGCCTCCGGCAGCGGCCCGGTCAAGGACCCGGCAGGGACGGTCGGCGAGGGGAACGTCGTCATTCCGGTGGGCAAGACGGACGCGCCGTCGGTCCTCACCGTGTACGAGGACCTGCGCTGCCCGGCCTGCGGCATGTTCGAGAACAGCATGCGCGACACGGTCAACAAGCTGGAGCAGGCAGGCAAGATCCGCGCCGAGTACCACCTGGTGTCGTTCATCGACAACGGCATGCAGGGCAACGGCTCGAAGTACGCGGCGAACGCGCTGGGCTGCGCACAGGACGCGGGGAAGTTCCACGCGTACCACGACGTGCTCTTCCGCAACCAGCCGCAGGAGACGGACGACGCCTTCGGCAAGAAGAGCCACCTGCTGGAACTGGCGGCCAAGGTGCCGGGGCTGCGGGGTGCGCCGTTCGACGCGTGCGTGGACAAGGGGACGCACGCGGGGTGGGTCACCAAGGTGCAGGAGGACTTCGACAAGTCGAAGTACAAGGCGACGCCGACGGTACTGCTGAACGGCGAGTCGATCTTCCCGCAGAAGGGCAGCGAGCAGATCTCCCCGGCGAATTTGGTGAAGTGGGTGGACGAGGCGAACAAGGGGAAGCCGCTGGGGACGAAGGCGCCGGGGGCGCCGGGTGCGGGTGCGGGTGCGGGTGCCGGTGCGGGCGTGGTGCCTGGGGCGGGGGCGGTCCCATCGGTGTCGGCTGTGCCGTCGGGCGGGGCTGTGCCGTCGGGTTCGGCCGAGCGGTCGGCGGCTGGTGCTTCGGTGACGGGGGGTGGGGGGCAGGGGCAGCGGTGACGGGGGCCGGGGCGAGGGGTGGGGCTTCGCGTGGGGGCTGCCCCCTTGCCCACCCTTCCCCCAGCTCTTAAGGAGCAGGGGAGACCCCACTGCCCCGGGGGCGGCCCCGCTGCCCAAGGGAGCTGGGGAGCGCTAGGGGGCCAGGGGGCATGCAGTGAGGGGCGCGGGGAACTGTGCGATCAGCCACGTCGCACCCGCACGACGACCACCGGCCCCGCCACGTCGCACCCGCACCACGCCCACCGGCCCGCCGCACCCCACCGGTCCCGCCGTCCCTGCCGGACCCCGTTACGGATACGTTGCCCGGGTGGGTTGTTGTAGCGCCTGCCCGGCAAGGTAGCGTCGGCTCTGCCATGAACCTTGCCTATATTCCCAGCCCGGCGGCCGGTGAGATCCACCTCGGACCCCTCCCGCTGCGCGGCTACGCCCTCTGCATCATCATCGGCGTCTTCGTAGCCGTCTGGTACGGCAACAAGCGTTGGATCGCCCGCGGCGGTAAGCCGGGAACGGTCGCCGACATCGCTGTCTGGGCGGTGCCGTTCGGCCTCGTCGGCGGGCGGCTCTACCACGTCATCACCGACTACCAGCTCTACTTCAGCGAAGGCAAGGACTGGGTCAACGCCTTCAAGATCTGGGAAGGCGGCCTCGGTATCTGGGGTGCCGTCGCCCTCGGCGCGGTCGGCGCCTGGATCGGCTGCCGCAGGCGCGGCATCCCGCTCCCGGCCTGGGCCGACGCCATGGCCCCCGCTCTCGTCATCGCGCAGGCCATCGGCCGCTGGGGCAACTGGTTCAACCAGGAGCTGTACGGCAAGGCCACCGACCTCCCCTGGGCGCTCAAGATCACCAAGGGGGAGGAGCCGGGTCTCTACCACCCGACCTTCCTCTACGAGTCGCTGTGGTGCCTCGGCGTCGCCGCGCTGATCGTCTGGGCGGACCGCCGTTTCAAGCTCGGCCACGGGCGGGTCTTCGCGC
Organism: Streptomyces sp. NPDC054863; assembly: GCF_053610825.1. Taxonomy (NCBI): domain Bacteria; kingdom Bacillati; phylum Actinomycetota; class Actinomycetes; order Kitasatosporales; family Streptomycetaceae; genus Streptomyces; species Streptomyces sp. NPDC054863. The sequence continues at coordinate 9,666 of NZ_JBSGZD010000144.1, forward strand.
TGTACGTCGCCGCGTACTGCGCCGGCCGCGCCTGGATCGAGTACATGCGGGTCGACGACGCCCACCACATCCTGGGGCTGCGCCTCAACGTGTGGACGGCGATCATCGTCTTCATCCTGGCCGTGGTCTACCTCGTGCTGTCGGCGCGGCTGCGCCCCGGCCGCGAGGAGATCGTGGAGCCGGACCGCGACGGACCGGAGGCCGGGGCCGGGACCGGGACCGACTCCAAGGCCGGTGCCGAGACCGGCGCCGAGGCTGCGACGGATGCCTCTGGCGACGCGGACAAGGGTGCCGGCAAGGCCGAGGGCGGTGCGCTCCTGACCAAGGCCAAGAAGGACGCGAAGGCCGAGGAAGTGAAGACAGAGGAAGCGAAGTCCGGGGAAACGAAGGCCGTTTCGGCGGACGACGTGGAGGACAAGAAGAGCTGACGCACCATCAGGTGCTGGTGGTGAGGGCCGTCGGGGCCGTACGGGTCCCGGCGGCCCTCGCGCATGTGCGGAGGCGGGCCCGTGCCTCCGGGGTCAGAAGTCCCTTCGGGCGACCTCCAGCGTTCGCCGAGCCGCCGCCACCACCGCCGCGTCCACGAACCGGCCGTCGGGGAGGGTGTGCGCGCTCTCGTTGTCGGCGGCGGCCTTCAGGGTCTGTTCCGCGGTCACCGGGCGTCGATCTCCTGGCGGTAGGGCATCGAGGTCGACGCGCCGTGGCGCTGGACGGACAGGGACGCGGCGGCCGACGCCCACCGCATCGCCTCCGGCATCGGCTTCCCCTCGCCGAGTGCGACGGCGAGCGCGCCCACGAAGGTGTCCCCGGCGCCGGTCGTGTCGACGACCGGCTCGGCGGGGACGGCGGGCACGAAGACCGGATCGGGGGCGTCCCGGCTGACGTGGGCGCTGCCCGCCGCGCCCAGCGTGACCACCACCTCCGGTACGTGGTCGAGGAGGGCGCGGGCGGCGAGGAGCGGGTCGTGGAGACCGGTGAGGGCGGCGGCCTCGTGCTCGTTGGGAACCAACAGGTCGGTGGCGGCGAGGAGTTCGGGCGGCATGGGAGCTGCCGGGGCCGGGGTCAGGATCGTACGGACGCCGTGCCGGCGGGCCGCGAGGGCGCCCGCGGTGACGGCGGACAGGGGGAGTTCGAGCTGGAGGAGGAGGGCGTACGCGCTTCTGATGACGGCTTCGTCACCGGGAGCGAGGCCGGTGACGAGGCCGTTGGCGCCGGGGATGACGACGATGGAGTTGCCGCCGCCGTCGTCCACGACGATGTGCGCGGTGCCGGAGGGGCCTTCGACGGTGCGCAGGGAGTCGGTGTCGATGCCGGAGTGGGCGAGGGAACTGCGCAGGCGGGCGCCGAAGTCGTCGGTGCCGACCGCGCCGATGACGGTCACCTCGCCCCCGGCGCGTGCGGCGGCCACGGCCTGGTTGGCGCCCTTCCCGCCGGGCACGGTGCGGAACTCGCGGCCGGTGACGGTCTCGCCGCCGGCCGGGGCCTTGTCGACGTACGCGACGAGATCCATGTTGGTGCTGCCGAGGACGACGATGGCGGGTGTGGGCGTCATCTGGTTCAGGGCCTCTCGGTGGGCGGGACGGGCGAGGGTGGCGGGAGGGCGGGTGCGGGTGCGTCGTGGCTGGTCGCGCCCACGCGGCGGAGCCGCATGTCCGGTACGGCCCCGCGCCCTGGAGGGGCGCCCGCGGTGTGGACGTCTCCTGGCTGCTGCCCCATGCGGAAATCTCCGCACACCCGCGCCCGGTGGTGGCCGGGCCACGCCCCACGTGTCACCCGGTCGACTTCCGCGGGCGCGGCAACCGGTCGTGGCGGGAAGGGTGGCCGCAGCGGCCGGGATGTCACCGGGTGAGGGAAGGCTTGCCTTGGATAGGTCGGGTCAACACCCCTCCGCACCAAGTAAGTACGGCCTTCCTTGCTAGCGCCAGCTTCGAATCGTGCGTACTTTCGATCTCGTCGGGGCGCTCCCCGGCCGCAGGATGTACAGAGGGGCACGGGGAAACCGGCATGGCCATCATCGAGACCGAAGCGACGCTGCACGAGGCGCACCGCGACAACCACACCCACCGTGATGTCAACGGCGGTTGGCTGCGTCCGGCCGTGTTCGGAGCGATGGACGGGCTGGTGTCCAATCTGGCGCTGATGACCGGTGTGGCGGGTGGGGCGGTCTCGCAGCAGACCATCGTGGTCACGGGGCTGGCGGGACTGGCCGCCGGTGCGTTCTCGATGGCGGCGGGGGAGTACACGTCCGTGGCCTCGCAGCGGGAACTCGTGGAGGCCGAACTCGACGTCGAGCGGCGGGAGTTGAGGAAGCACCCGCAGGACGAGATGGAGGAGCTGGCGGCGCTCTACGAGTCGCGCGGGGTGGAGTCCCACCTGGCGCGGCAGGTCGCCGAGCAGCTGTCGCGCGATCCCGAGCAGGCGCTGGAGATCCATGCGCGGGAGGAGCTGGGGATCGACCCCGACGACCTTCCCTCGCCGCTCGTCGCCGCCGTGTCGTCCTTCGGCGCGTTCGCGCTCGGGGCGCTGCTGCCCGTGCTGCCGTACCTGCTGGGTGCGACCTCGCTGCTGCCCGCCGTGCTGCTCGCACTCGTCGGGCTCTTCGGATGCGGAGCCGTGGTGGCCAGGGTGACCGCGCGGTCGTGGTGGTTCAGCGGACTGCGGCAGCTCGCCCTGGGCGGGGCCGCGGCCGCCCTGACGTACGGCCTCGGGACTCTCTTCGGGGCGGCGGTGTAGCTCGTCGCCCTCGTGCGGGAGAAACCCCTGGCGGGGCCGGGACTCCGGTCCCGCCAGGGGTTTCCGCACGGCGACGGGGAGGTGTCGGGAGTGTGACGTACGCCCCGGCGCGGATCCGGGACACTCCCCTTAGGATATGGCTATATGCAAGGTGGCGCATATGTAGTCGTTACTCATCGGTTTCGTCCAGTTGACCACCGGGCATGAGCCGTAAGCACCGCAGGCAATGATGCTTGCTTCGCTATGGCCCACAGGTGGCGGTCTGCCCATCTCTGCGCCACATCCACCGTGCCGTCTCTTCAGTGCGCACGGTGTCCGCATGGTGGAATGCGCTATCCGCTTCGCGAGAAGCCAGCCATCATGTAACCTGCACGAAATTTCGCGGAGGGCCAGTGTCGTCCCTCGGTATCTACATATGCCACGACGACGACGGGAGTGCCGATGCGTACCCACGCCTGGTCGCCCATGGACGGTCGCCCCGCCCAGCAGGGGCTGTACGACCCCCGCAACGAGCACGACGCATGCGGCGTCGGCTTTGTCGCCACCCTTACCGGTGTCGCCTCCCATGAGCTGGTCGAGCAGGCGCTGACCGTGCTGCGGAACCTCGAACACCGCGGTGCCACCGGCTCCGAGCCCGACTCCGGCGACGGCGCCGGCATCCTGCTCCAGGTCCCGGACGCCTTCCTCCGTGAGGTCACGGACTTCGAGCTGCCGGCAGCCGGCGCGTACGCGGTCGGCATCGCCTTCCTGCCCGCCGAGGACGCCACAGCCGCCGAGGCCGTCTCGGAGATCGAGACGATCGCCGCGGAGGAAGGGCTCACCGTCCTCGGGTGGCGTGAAGTACCCGTCGCCCCCGCCCTGTTGGGCAACGGCGCACGCGCCACCATGCCGACCTTCCGGCAGCTCTTCGTCTCGGACGGCGGGACGAGCACGGGAATCGCGCTCGACCGCAAGGGTTTCGTCCTGCGCAAGCGCGCCGAGCGCGAGGCCGGTGTCTACTTCCCGTCGCTCTCCGCGCGCACCCTCGTCTACAAGGGCATGCTGACCACCGGGCAGCTGGAGCCGTTCTTCCCGGACCTCTCCGACCGCCGCTGCGCCACGACCGTCGCGCTCGTGCACTCCCGGTTCTCGACCAACACCTTCCCTTCCTGGCCGCTGGCCCACCCGTACCGCTTCGTCGCGCACAACGGCGAGATCAACACGGTCAAGGGCAACCGGAACTGGATGAAGGCGCGCGAGTCGCAGCTCGCCAGCGAGCTCTTCGGGCCTGAGAAGCTGGACCGGATCTTCCCCGTCTGTACGCCGGACGCCTCCGACTCGGCGTCCTTCGACGAGGTGCTGGAACTGCTGCACCTGGGCGGCCGGTCGCTGCCGCACTCCGTGCTGATGATGGTCCCCGAGGCGTGGGAGAACCACGACTCCATGGACCCGGCCCGACGGGCCTTCTACCAGTACCACGCCACCCAGATGGAGCCCTGGGACGGCCCGGCCTGCGTCACCTTCACGGACGGCACCCAGGTCGGCGCCGTACTCGACCGCAACGGCCTGCGGCCGGGACGCTACTGGGTGACCGACGACGGCCTCGTGGTCCTCTCCTCCGAGGTCGGCGTCCTCGACATCGACCCCGCGAAGGTCGTCCGCAAGGGCCGCCTCCAGCCCGGCAAGATGTTCCTCGTCGACACCGCCGAGCGCCGCATCGTCGAGGACGACGAGATCAAGGCGTCCCTCGCCGCCGAGAACCCGTACGAGCAGTGGCTGGAGACCGGCGAGATCGAGCTGGAGGACCTCCCCGAGCGCGAGCACATCGTGCACACGCACGCCTCCGTCACCCGCCGCCAGCAGACCTTCGGCTACACCGAGGAAGAGCTGCGCGTCATCCTGGCTCCCATGGCGAGGACCGGCGGCGAGCCGCTCGGCTCCATGGGCACGGACTCGCCGATCGCGGCGCTCTCCGAGCGGCCCCGGCTGCTCTTCGACTACTTCACCCAGCTGTTCGCGCAGGTCACGAACCCGCCGCTGGACGCCATCCGGGAGGAGCTGGTCACCTCCCTGCGCTCCTCGCTCGGCCCGCAGGGCAACCTCCTTGAGCCGACCGCCGCGTCGTGCCGGAGCGTCACGCTGCCCTTCCCGGTGATCGACAACGACGAGCTCGCCAAGCTCATCCACATCAACGCCGACGGCGACATGCCCGGCATGAAGGCCGCGACGCTCTCCGGTCTCTACCGGGTCTCCGGCGGCGGCGACGCCCTGGCCGCCCGCATCGAGGAGATCTGCACCGAGGTCGACGCGGCCATAGAGGCCGGCGCCCGCCTGATCGTGCTCTCCGACCGGCACTCCGACGCCGAGCACGCGCCGATGCCCTCGCTGCTGCTCACCTCCGCCGTGCACCACCACCTCATCCGCACCAAGCAGCGCACCCAGGTGGGCCTGCTCGTCGAGGCCGGTGACGTCCGCGAGGTGCACCACGTAGCGCTGCTGATCGGTTACGGAGCCGCGGCCGTCAACCCGTACCTCGCGATGGAATCGGTCGAGGACCTGGTCCGCGCGGGAACGTTCATGGAGACGGACGACGCCGAGCAGGCCATCCGGAACCTGATCCACGCCCTGGGCAAGGGCGTCCTCAAGGTCATGTCGAAGATGGGCATCTCGACCGTCGCCTCCTACCGCGGCGCCCAGGTCTTCGAGGCCGTCGGTCTCGACGAGGCCTTCGTCGCCGAGTACTTCAACGGCACGGCCACCAAGATCGGCGGCGCCGGACTCGACGTCGTCGCCAAGGAGGTCGCCGCCCGGCACGCCAAGGCCTACCCGGCCTCCGGCATCGCCGCCTCGCACCGCCGGCTGGAGATCGGCGGCGAGTACCAGTGGCGCCGCGAGGGCGAGCCGCACCTGTTCGACCCGGAGACGGTCTTCCGCCTCCAGCACGCCACGCGCAATCGCCGCTACGACATCTTCAAGCAGTACACGGACCGGGTGAACGAGCAGTCCGAGCGCCTGATGACGCTGCGCGGGCTCTTCGGCTTCAGCAGCGGCCGCGAGCCGATCTCCCTCGACGAGGTCGAGCCCGCCTCGGAGATCGTCAAGCGCTTCTCCACCGGCGCCATGTCGTACGGCTCCATCTCCCAGGAGGCGCACGAGACCCTCGCCATCGCCATGAACCAGCTGGGCGGCAAGTCCAACACCGGTGAGGGCGGCGAGGATTCGGACCGGCTGTACGACCCGGCGCGCCGCTCCTCCATCAAGCAGGTCGCCTCCGGCCGCTTCGGTGTGACCAGCGAATACCTGGTCAACGCGGACGACATCCAGATCAAGATGGCGCAGGGCGCGAAGCCCGGCGAGGGCGGGCAGCTGCCCGGCCACAAGGTGTACCCGTGGGTCGCCAAGACGCGTCACTCGACGCCGGGCGTGGGCCTCATCTCGCCGCCGCCGCACCACGACATCTACTCCATCGAGGATCTGGCCCAGCTGATCCACGACCTCAAGAACGCCAACCCGGCCGCACGCATCCACGTGAAGCTGGTCTCCGAGGTCGGCGTGGGCACGGTCGCGGCGGGTGTGTCGAAGGCGCACGCGGACGTCGTCCTGATCTCGGGACACGACGGCGGAACGGGCGCTTCTCCCCTCACGTCCCTGAAGCACGCGGGCGGCCCCTGGGAGCTCGGCCTCGCCGAGACCCAGCAGACCCTGCTGCTCAACGGCCTGCGGAGTCGCATCGTCGTCCAGACCGACGGCCAGCTCAAGACCGGCCGCGACGTCGTCATCGCGGCGCTCCTCGGCGCCGAGGAGTTCGGTTTCGCGACCGCGCCGCTCGTCGTCTCCGGCTGCGTCATGATGCGCGTCTGCCACCTGGACACCTGCCCGGTCGGCATCGCCACCCAGAACCCGGTGCTGCGCGACCGGTTCTCCGGCAAGGCCGAGTACATCGTCAACTTCTTCCAGTTCATCGCGGAGGAAGTCCGGGAGATCCTGGCCGAGCTGGGCTTCCGTACGCTCGAAGAGGCCGTCGGCCACGCCGAGTTCCTCAACACCGAGCGGGCGGTACGGCACTGGAAGGCCCAGGGCCTCGACCTGGCACCCCTCTTCCACGTGCCCGAGCTGCCCGAGGGCGCGGTCCGCCACCGGACCACGGTCCAGGACCACGCCCTGGAGAAGGCGCTCGACAACCAGCTGATCAAGCTGGCCGCCGACGCGCTGAACGCGGACACCGCCGCGGCTGCCCAGCCGGTCCGCGCACAGATCGCCATCCGCAACATCAACCGCACCGTCGGTACGATGCTCGGCCACGAGGTGACGAAGAAGTTCGGCGGCGCGGGCCTGCCCGACGACACCATCGACATCACCTTCACCGGGTCCGCGGGCCAGTCCTTCGGCGCCTTCGTCCCGAGCGGTGTCACGCTGCGCCTCGAAGGCGACGCCAACGACTACGTCGGCAAGGGCCTCTCCGGCGGCCGGATCGTCGTCCGCCCGGACCGGGGCGCCGACCACCTCGCCGAGTACTCCACGATCGCCGGAAACACCATCGGCTACGGCGCCACCGGCGGCGAGCTGTACCTCCGGGGACGTACGGGCGAACGCTTCTGCGTCCGCAACTCCGGCGCCACCGTCGTGTCCGAGGGCGTGGGAGACCACGGCTGCGAGTACATGACCGGCGGCCACGCCGTCGTACTCGGTGAGACGGGACGCAACTTCGCGGCCGGCATGTCCGGCGGCGTCGCGTACGTCATCGACCTCGACCGCAACAATGTCAACGCGGGCAACCTGGGCGCGATCGAGACCCCTTCCACCTCCGACCAGCAGTGGCTGCACGACGTCGTGCGCCGCCACCAGGAGGAGACCGGATCGACCGTCGCGGCGAAGCTGCTGGCCGACTGGCCCGCCGCCGCCGCCCGCTTCAGCAAGATCATCCCGTCCACGTACAAGGCAGTGCTCGCCGCCAAGGACGCCGCTGAGACAGCCGGGCTCTCCGAGCAGGAGACCACCGAGAAGATGATGGAGGCGGCGACCAATGGCTGACCCCAAGGGCTTTTTGACCACCGGACGCGAAGTCGCGCAGACCCGCCCGGTCGAGGACCGCGTGAAGGACTGGAACGAGGTCTACGTCCCCAAGTCCCTCCTCCCGATCATCAGCAAGCAGGCCGGCCGCTGCATGGACTGCGGCATCCCCTTCTGCCACAACGGCTGCCCGCTCGGGAACCTCATCCCCGAGTGGAACGACTACGCGTACCGGGAGGACTGGAGCGCCGCTTCCGAGCGGCTGCACGCCACGAACAACTTCCCCGAGTTCACCGGCCGCCTGTGCCCGGCGCCCTGCGAGTCGGCGTGCGTGCTCGGCATCAACCAGCCCGCCGTCACCATCAAGAACGTCGAAGTCACCATCATCGACAAGGCCTGGGACAGCGGCGACGTCACCCCGCAGCCGCCGGAGCGCCTGTCCGGCAAGACCGTGGCCGTCATCGGCTCGGGCCCGGCGGGACTGGCCGCCGCCCAGCAGCTCACCCGGGCGGGCCACACGGTCGCCGTGTACGAGCGCGCCGACCGCATCGGCGGGCTGCTGCGCTACGGCATCCCCGAGTTCAAGATGGAGAAGTCGCACATCAACCGGCGCATCGAGCAGATGCGGGCCGAGGGCACCAAGTTCCGTACGGAGGTGGAGATCGGGCGCGACGTCGACGCGGCCAAGCTGCGCCGCAGGTACGACGCGGTGGTCGTCGCCGCCGGAGCGACCGTCTCCCGCGACCTGCCGGTCCCCGGCCGGGAGCTGAACGGCATCCACTTCGCGATGGAGTACCTCCCCCTCGCCAACAAGGTGCAGGAGGGCGACCTGACCGTCGCCCCGATCACCGCCGAGGGCAAGCACGTCGTGGTCATCGGCGGCGGTGACACCGGCGCCGACTGCGTGGGCACCGCCCACCGCCAGGGCGCCGCCTCCGTCACCCAGCTGGAGATCATGCCCAAGCCGGGCGAGGAGCGGAATCCGGGCCAGCCCTGGCCGACCTTCCCCATGCTCTACAAGGTCACCTCCGCGCACGAGGAGGGCGGCGAGCGGGTCTACTCCGTCTCCACCACCCACTTCGAGGGCGACGAGGACGGCAACGTCCAGTCCCTGCACCTCATCGAGGTCGAGTTCAAGGACGGCAAGCTGGAGCAGAAGGCGGGCACGGAGCGGGTCATCCCCGCCCAGCTGGTCACCCTCGCGATGGGCTTCACGGGCACGGACCAGGCCAACGGCCTCGTCCAGCAGTTCGGCCTCGGCCTCGACGAGCGCGGCAACATCGCACGCGACGCGGACTACGCGACCAACGTCGACGGCGTCTTCGTCGCCGGTGACGCGGGGCGCGGCCAGTCGCTCATCGTCTGGGCGATCGCCGAGGGCCGCTCGGCGGCGCGCGGCGTGGACCGCTACCTGACGGGCGTCAGCGCGCTTCCGGCGCCGGTGAGGCCGACGGACCGTGCGCTGACGGTCTGATCGCATATGTATGTTCGGGTACACCCGTGCGCCGAAGGTCCGACCTGGCGTACGGTGTCCTGAGTACAAACCCCACATTCGTCCCGCCCAGTGTCGTGCGGAACTGAACGCGGCGCCCGCCCCACCTCGTCCCCGACCGGACAAGGGGCGGGC
>NZ_JBSGZD010000145.1:0-18956 GCF_053610825.1 Streptomyces sp. NPDC054863
GAACTCAAGAGAGTTCCGGGCCACCGGTGTTCACCACTTCAGTAGCGGGGACAGGATTTGAACCTGCGACCTCTGGGTTATGAGCCCAGCGAGCTACCGAGCTGCTCCACCCCGCGTCGGTGAACACAACTCTACGCGGCGCCCCCCACCAGCGCAAATCTCTTACGAAGGCCCGGCACGGGGCGGCTCACGGGAGCCGTGCTCCGCCTCCGTACCCGGCCCTCAGGCCGTCAGCTCCTGGTGCAGCGCATCGCGCAACCGCGCCGCCCGCTCCGCCACCTCCGCCGGCCCCAGCTCCACCGCCCGCACGCACCACCGCTCGCCCTCGCCCAGCTCGCCACGGCGGGCCGCCAGCAGCGCCAGCCGCAGCGCCGCCCGCCCGTGCCCGGCATGCGCCGCCCGCGTCCACCACAGCTGTGCCTCCGGCTCGCGCCCCTCGCGCGCCAGCAGCAGCCCCAGGTTGAACGCCCCGCCCAGGCTTCCCGCCTCGGCTGCCTCCCGGTACCACCGGGCCGCGCCCTCGACGTCGCCCCGCCCGGCCGCGAGCATCCCGACCCGTACCTGCGCACGGCGGTGCCCCTGCTCGGCGGCCCGCTCGTACCACTCCTCGCACTCGGACTTCTCGTCCACCGGCTCACCGAGCACGGGCGGCCCGGCCGGAGGCCTGCGCGCGTCCAGCAGCATCCCCAGCCGAAAGGCGCCCTCCGGGCTGCCGCCGCCCGCCGCCCGCCGCAGATGGGACTCGGCGGCCTGCTCGTCGCCGTCCCGCAGCAACGCGATGCCGACCTGGAGGGCCGCCTCCGTGTGCCCGGCAGCCGCAGCCCGCTCGTACCACTCCAGCGCGGTCTGCTCGTCGCCCCGGCCGGCGTGCAGAATCCCCAGGTTGAAGGCGGCGTCCACACTCCCCACCTCCGCCGCCTTGGAGAACCACGGCTCGGCGCCGGACGCGTCGCCGCCCTGCAGCAACAGAATGGCCAGCGCGTTCGCAGCCTCCCGGTGACCCGCGTAGGCGGCCCGCCGGTACCACTGCTCGGCCTGCGCCGTACGCCCCTGGGCGGCGCACAACAGCCCGAGGTTGTATGCCCCGTTGATGTCGCCCGCGTCCAGAGCGGCCCGGTACCACCGCTCCGCCGTCTGCTGCTCGCCCCGGGCCGCGTGCTGCGCGCCCAGCGCGTTGGCGGCGTTCCCGTCGCCCTCCTGGGCGGCGCGCAGCCACCACACGGCGGCGCTCTCCTCGTCGCCCGCGTCGCGCAGCAGGAACCCGAGTGCGCACGCGGCGCGCGGCTCGCCGTCCTTGGCGGAGGTCAGGTACCAGCGCCCGGCCTCCTTGAGCTCGCCGCGGGCCTCCAGGATGACGCCCAGGTGCAGGGCCGCCCTGCGGTGGCCGCGCGCGGCGGCCTGCCGGTACCACTGCTCGGCCTCCACCTCGGGCGGCTTCTCGCCCGGGGCGACGGAGGAGGAGCGCAGCATGCGCGGGTCGGTGTCCCAGGTGATGCCGCGCCGGCTGGCGACGTCCGCGGCGGGACCGCCGCCCGTGGGCGTACCCGCGCGGCGGTCGAGCAGCCGGGCGAGGCGGTACGAGGCCTCCCGGTGGCCCTGCTCCGCGGCGGCGCGCAGCCAGCGCTCGGCGCCGACGTCGCCGCGGTGTTCGAGGAGCTCGGCGAGGGCGTAGGCACCCAGGGCGTGCCCGTGTTCGGCGGACTGGCGCAGCCAGTACTCGGCGGCGGGCTCGTCGCCGCGCTCGCGGTAGTGCCTGCCCAGGGCGTGGGCGGCGGCTGCGGACCCTGCGACGGCGGCGATGCGCCACCATCCGGCGGCCTCTTCCGCGTACCCGCGCTGGAGCAGCAGGACGCCGAGGTTGTTGGCGGCGGCCCGGTCGCCCTCGGCGGTGGCGGCACGGAGGTGGGGCTCGGCGCCGTCGAGGTCGCCGCGGCGCAGCAGCAGGGACCCCAGGATGCTCATGGACGCGGCGTCGCCGTTCGCGGCGGCCTGCCGGTGGCGCACCTCGTCCTCCGCCGTGGCGGTGTCGGTGCCGTCGGTGCTGTCGGTGGGTCGCCGCTGTTCCAGCAGGCCCGTGTCGAACCGCCCGGTCTCGTCCTGCGCCGTCTCGTCCCGAGCCGCTTCGCCCCGCGTTGTCTCAACCCGCCCTGTCTCCAACAGAGTTGCCCTGTCCCCCATAGTTTTCATCGTCGCACCACCCGCAACCCGGGTACACCTGGTATACCGCAGCCATTGAGGTCACTACAGCGTTTTGTCGACATGCCCACAGGGCGACAAGTCAAACACATTCGGTACCTGGACATACGACGAGGGCCCGGATCCTCAATGGATCCGGGCCCTCGTCTTTTCAGTAGCGGGGACAGGATTTGAACCTGTGACCTCTGGGTTATGAGCCCAGCGAGCTACCGAGCTGCTCCACCCCGCGTCGTTGTTGTGCAACCGTACCACGACGCGGGGAGGAGCCCTTCCGGCCTGCCTCTGGCCCTGCTACCTGCCCTTTTCCGGCCTGCCTGCGGCCCTGTTCCGGCACCTTCTGCCGGCCCTGCCAGGGCTACTCGTTCTTCGCGGGCTCCTTCGGGTCCTGCTTGGCGGGCGGCGCCTTCTGGGCGTCGGCCGCCTGCTGGAGCGCCGTCTGAAGCTTCTCCTGGGCCTTGCCGTAGGCCGCCCAGTCCTGCTTCGCCAGCGCCTTCTCGCCCTCTTCGTACGCCGCCTGGGCGTCCGCGATGGCCTTCTGGAGCGCGACCGAGCCGGTGGCCGGCGGCTTGGTGGTGCCGTCGCCCGTGTCCGGCGGTGTCTCCGCGCCCTTGTCGCCGAAGACCGCGTTGAGCGCCTCGGCGAGCGAGTTCTTGAAGACGGTCTCCTTGCCGTACGAGACGCCGACCTTCTTCAGCAGCGGGTACTGGGCGTTGTTGCCCTGTGCGTACACCGGCTCGACGTACAGGAATCCGTCGTTGAGCGGGATCGTCAGCAGGTTGCCGTACTCGATGTCCGAGTTGGCGCCCTTGGTGTTGCGGACGAACTCCGTCACCTCGGGGTTGGTGCTCAGCCGGTTCTGCACCTGCTGCGGCCCCAGTACGTCACCCGTCACCCTCAGCAGTCTTATCGTGCCGTAGCTCTTGCTCGCGGCATCGGCGTCGACCGCCATGAACCCCCCGAGGTTGGGGCGTCCGTTGGGCGTGAAGGTGGTCGTCAGCGAGAACTTCTGGTTCTCGTCGCCGGGCATCTTCAGGCTCAGGTAGTACGGCGGGACGGCGCCCTTGGCGTCGGTCGTCGGGTCGTCCGGGACCTGCCAGGCGTCGGAGCCGCTGTAGAACTGCGCCGGGTCCTCGACGTGGTACCGGGTGAGCAGCTCGCGCTGGACCTTGAACATGTCCTGCGGGTAGCGCAGGTGCGCCTTGAGCTGCGGGTCGATCTCGGACTTGTCCTTGACCGTGCCCGGGAACGCCTTCTTCCAGGTCTGCAGGACCGGGTCCTTCTCGTCCCACTCGTAGAGCTGGACCGAACCGTCGTACGCGTCGACGGTGGCCTTCACCGAGTTGCGGATGTAGTTGACCTGGTTCTGCTGGGCGACGACGGCGCGCTGGTTGGTGGTCAGCGAGTCCGTCGTGGAGTCCCCGAGCGTCGTGCGCGACGCGTACGGGTAGCCGTTGGTCGTCGTGTACGCGTCGACGATCCACTGGATCTTGCCCTTGACGATCGCCGGGTAGGCGTCGCCGTCGATGGTCAGCCAGGGGGCGACCGCCTCGACGCGCTGCTTGGGCGTGCGGTTGTAGAGAATCCGCGAACCCTCGCCGATGGCGCCGGAGTAGAGGATCTGCGGCTCGCTCATCGTGACGGCGTAGGCCGCACGGTTGAGCGGGTTGGAGAGGTTGACGCCGCTGCCACCCTTGTAGCTGGTGTTCTTGGTGTCCTCGCCGTTCTTCTCGTAGTCGAGCTCCTGCTGCGGGCCGCCGACGATCGAGTACTGCTCGGTCTTCTCGCCGTAGTAGATCCGCTGCTCGTACTTGCCGCCGTCCGTGAGGGCGCCCCTGGCGGGGAGGCCGGACTCGGTGAAGTCCGGGCCGCCCTCGTTGTCCGCGTTGACGGACGTGCCCTTGGCGGCCACCACGCCGTACCCGTGGGTGTAGGTGAAGTGGTCGTTGATCCAGTTGCGCTTGGGGATGCCCTTGAGGTCCAGCTCGCGCAGGCCGATGACGGTGTCCTGGCCGTTGTACCGGTCCACGTCGAGGGTCTGCGGGAACTGGTAGTACTTCCGCTCCTGCTGGAGCTGGCGGAAGGTCGGCGAGACGACGTTCGGGTCGAGGAGGCGGTAACTGGCCGCCGTGTCGGCGTCCTTGCGGAGCTTCGCGTTGTTGCCGCCGTCGTTCGTGCCCCGGTAGTCGGTGACCTTGGCGCCGTCGATGTCGTACGCCTGACGGGTCGCATCGATGTTCTTCTCGATGTACGGGGCTTCCTTGGCCTGCTCGTTCGGCTGGACCTGGAACTTCTGCACGATCGCCGGGTAGAGCCCGCCGATCAGGATCGCGGAGAGCACCATCAGGCCGAAGCCGATCACCGGCAGCTGCCAGGTGCGGCGCCACAGCGTCGCGAAGAACAGCACGGCGCAGATGACGGCGATGCAGAACAGGATCGTCTTCGCCGGGAGGTAGGCGTTGGCGTCGACGTACCGCAGGCCCGTCCAGTTGCCGGTGGCCTTGAAGTCACTGGACTTCACTGCCAGGCCGTACCGGTCGAGCCAGTACGCGACGGCCTTCAGCGCGACGAAGATGCCGAGCAGCACCGAGAGGTGGCCCGTGGCCGCGGCGGTCGCGCGCGCACCGGGGCTGGTCAGACGCAGCCCGCCGTACAGGTAGTGCACCAGGGCGGCGGCGACCAGCGAGACCACCACGGCCGCGAAGCCGAAGCCGAGCAGGAAGCGGTACCACGGCAGGTCGAACGCGTAGAACGACACGTCCAGACCGAACTGCGGGTCCTTCTGGCCGAACGGCACTCCGTTGAGGGCCAGCAGCCAGGTGCGCCACTGGCCGGACGCGGAGGCACCGGCGATCAGCCCGACGAGGGCGGTGATCGCGACGAGCACCCACTTCTTGTACGGAGCGAGGCCCATCCGGTAGCGGTCGAGGCTCTGCTGCTCCATCGACATCGCGCTGAGCGGCGGCCTCAGCCGGTGCGCCAGCCAGATGTTCACGCCGACGGCCGCTGCCATGAGCAGACCGAAGACGGCGAAGAGCCCGATCTTGGTCCACAGGGTGGTGGTGAAGACGGACGAATACTTGACCGATCGGTACCAGAGCCAGTCCGTCCAGAACCCGGCGAACATGACGAATGCCATGGCCAGAACGGCCAGGACACCCAGTGTCATGAGCAGGGTCCGGGCACGCCGGGAGGGCCGGCCCACTCTGATCCGTGGCCCGGTCGGGCCTCCGCCGCGGTCCGGCATCTGGAAAGCCAACGTGCGCACCTCGAAGTTCGCTGTTTGGTGTTATGCGGGTCGTACGGGCCGCGCGGTCGCAGGGCCGTACCTATGCAACTTACTGAAGCTTTACTCAGTTCCCGCTTTGGGGGCCGAAGGAGGCAGGATATTCACCATGTCCAACTCCTCCCCCTCAGACCACACCCCTCCGATGCCCTCGCCGGGCACCCCGATGGCCGCGAGCCCGCTCACCCGGGCCGTCCTGGAGATCGACGAGTACGCGTCCGGCCTCGGCTGGGACAAGCCCGCCCGGCTGTTCGCGCTGGTCGACACCGCGAAGCTGCGCAAGCAGGAGCCCGGACTCGCCTCGCAGCTCGGGATCGACGCGGCGCAGACGACCGGGTTCACACCGATCGAGCAGGAGGAGATTCCGCGCGGCAAGGCCCTGGACGAGTTCCTCGGCACGATCGCCTGGCCCGCCTCGGTGACGGGCTGCGCCCTCACGGTGGAACGCCTGATGCTGCCGCCGTCCGCCGAGGCGTCCGTACCGGAAGGCCTCAAGGGCGCCCAGCTGACCAAGTGGGTCGCCAGGCACCCGGACCGCCAGGAAGTGCGGATGACGGTGGCGGTGCTGCGCGGCGGGGCCCGTGAATCGGCGATCCGGCTGCGCGAGAAGGACTCGCCGAACGAGGTGCTGACGGGGCCCGACCTGGTACCGGGACTGGCCGAGGCGCTGGCCGCGACGTTCGAGTCGTAGTCCCCCGAGCCTCAAGGACTGACGCGCGGGGCAGCCCCCGAGCTTCGAGGGCCGACGCATGGGGGCAGCCCCGAGCCTCAAGGGCTGACGCACGGGGGGGGCAGCCGGTCAGCCCCTCGTGCACTGCGGCAGGTCTGCCGCGTCTCCCTTGCGGATGCCGTCCATCGCCTTGATCGCGTCGTCGATGGTGTCGACCTTGACGAGGGTGAGCCCTTCGGGGACGTCGGCGGCGGCCGTCGCGCAGTTGTCCTTGGGCGTCAGGAAGTACTCGGCCCCCGCCTTGCGCGCGCCGACCGTCTTCATCTGGATGCCCCCGATCGGGCCGACCTTGCCCTTCTCGTCGATCGTGCCCGTACCGGCGACGAACTTCCCGCCCGTCATGTCGCCCTCGGTGAGCTTGTCGACGATTCCCAGGGAGAACATCAGGCCTGCGCTGGGGCCGCCCACGTCGGCCAGCTTGATGTCGATGGTGAACGGGAAGGTGTGGTCGGTCCCGGCCTGGATGCCGACGATCGGCCGCCCGTTGTCCTCGGCCTTCTCCGTGGTGACGACGACCTTCTCGGTGCTGGTGGGCTCCTTGTGCGCCTTCTCCGCGGCCTCGGCGTCCTTGGCCGGCACGACGGTGAAGACGACCTTGTCGCCGGGCTTGCGCCGGGTGACGAGCTTGGAGACGTCCCCCGGCTCCTCGACCTTCTGGCCGTCCACCGCGCGGATGACGTCCCCCGCGTGCAGCTTCCCCTCGGCGGGGCTGTCCTTGACGACGCTCGCGACGACCACGCGCGTGGCGACGGGGATGTTCAGCGCCTTGAGCGCGGCGACCTTCGCGCTCTCCTGGGACTGGCTGAACTCCTCGGCGTTCTCCTGGGTGGACTGCTCCTCGGTCTTGCCGTCGGGGTAGAGAGTGTTGTGCGGCACCACGATGCTGTCGTGCGCCAGCCACCCGTAGACCGCCTCGACCAGGTTCATCGAGTAGTCGGCTCCGGTGACCCGGACCGTCGTCATGTTGAGGTGACCGGTCGTCGGGTACGTCTTGCGGCCGGAAATCTGGAGCACCGGCTCACCACTGGCCTGGCCGAGGGTGTTCACCGTCGGCCCCGGAGACATTTGCGAGTACGGCACTTTGATGAAGACGCCCGCGCAGAGGAGCGCGATCAGGACGAGGGTGGAGGCGAGCATCGTCGCAGTGCGGCGTGGCATGGAACGACAGTACGGGAAGGGTTTGCGGGTGCACCGCTGGGGCCGGTCCGTACGGGGCGCGGGGGCTTCAGCGCAGCGCTCCGGGGCGGCTCGTACGGCCCGGGAGGCCCGTACGGCGGGCGACGCCCTCAGACGGCGTCGGAACCGGAATGCGACTTCTGCATGGCTTCGCGGAACTTCTCATAACCCGCGAGTTCGGCGACATCGCCGGTAGTGCGATTACGGGCGGCCCAACTTCCCCATATCGCAGCCCCGACAGCTGCGAAAAGCGGAATCAGCAACCAGGCAAGTGCAGCCATTCCGACCTCCCGACCCAATGAGCGACCGCTGAACAATCCGAGCGATCGCAGCCAGCCGATCAGCAGATTAACCATCCGCTGCTTCAACGCTCGGGCCAGGGGTCGGGTTACGCAAATCGGGGCGGTTGGCGGCAGAGGCGTTTAGACGGATTTCAGGGGCTTGGGTACGACCTGCCACTCAAACAGGCCCCCAACGACGGCGCTACGCGCCGACCCATTCCTCTGCACCGTCCGAGAATTTCTGGTGCTTCCAGATCGGAACCTCGTGCTTGAGGTCGTCGATCAGCATGCGGCAGGCGTCGAAGGCCTCCGCCCGGTGCGGGCAGGAAACGGCCACCACGACCGCCAGGTCGCCCACCGCGAGGTCGCCCACCCGGTGGACGGCCGCGAGGGCCCGCACGGGGTGGTTCGCGACGACCTTCTCGGCGACGCGGCGCATCTCCGCCTCGGCCGTGGGGTGGCAGGAGTAGCCCAGTGCGTCGACGTCGGCGCCCCCGTCGTGGTTGCGGACGGTGCCGACGAACAGGGCGGTGCCGCCCGCCGCGTCCTCGCCGACGGCCCGGAAGACCTCGTCGAGCGAGAGCGGGGTGTCGCGGATCGCGAGCAGCCGGATCGGATCCTGGGCCGCCTGTTCGCCCGGATGGGTGTTCGGGGTGCTGGGTGTGCCTGCCATGGCCCCATCGTGCCGTACGGCACCGACAACGGGGAACTGCGCGTTCGACCGGCACGCGGGTGTGCCGTATGGAGCCTCCTCCAGACGTACCGGCCGACAGTGCCGTACGGGCTCAGATGCGGCGGCGTGCCTTGCGTGCGCGGCGCACCAGGGCGGCCGTACCGAGCAGTGCGACCGTCGCCCCTGCGGCGCCCGCCGCCGTGGCATCCTTGCGGCCGAGGCGGCGGCCCGCGAAGGTGTGCCGTCCCGCGACCTCCTCAAGGAGCTGGGTGAGGACCTCCTCGTTGGTCCACCGGGGCCGCCAGCCCGCGTCGTGCAGCCGCGAGACGCTGACCACCCAGGGGTGCATCGTGTACGCGAGATCGCCCGCCGGCGACGGGGTGAGGCCGATCCGGTGCAGCCGGGCGGCGGCGCCCAGGGCGACGGCGGAGGGCAGTTCCATCCGGCGGATGCCGCTGAGCTCCTCGACCTCCTCCTGCTCCAGCCAGCCGTCGCAGCCGACCGCGAGCTCGCCCTCGACCTTTTCGAGCGCCGCGTACTCCAGTGCGCTGACCAGGTCCTCCACGTGGCAGAACTGCCAGGTAGGGCGGGATCCGGCGGCCACCAGCAGGCGGGGCGACTCGAAGTAGCGGGTCAGCGCCGTGTCCGTACCGCCGACCAGGACGGCCGGGCGTACGACGGTGACGTTGAGACCGGGATGGGCGCGGGGCGCGCGGCGGCCGAGCCGCTCGACCTCCAGGAGGTCGCCGACACCTGTGGCTTCGGCGGTGGCACGCAGCTCGGCGTCCTCGGAGAGCGGGATGTCGTTGTCCGGGAGGGCGCCGTAGACCATGGCGGAGGTGCACAGGACGACCCGGTGCACCCCGGCGGCAGCGGCGGCGGTGAGCACCGTCTGCGTACCGCGCACGTTGTACGCGGTACGGGCCGCGGGGTCGCTCTCCAGGTCGAGGTCGAGCGCGAGGTGCACGACGACGTCGGCGCCCCGCAGTTTCTCGGCGATGGCGGGGTCGCGGACGTCGAGGACGTGCCACTCCGCCTCGGCGACGTCGCCGCGCCGCTCGTCGATCGCGACGACCTGCTTGATCTCGTCCGAATCGGCCAGTCTTCGGGTCAGCAGGGCTCCGACACCGGACGCGGCACCGGTGACCGCGACCACGGGACCCCGCACTGCGGGGGTTGAGCGGTTTCGCGCTCCGCGAACCTTGGAATCTGTTGCGCGAACCTGCGGATCTGGGGAACTCACCGGGCGTCTCCAGCGGTTGTCTTCAGTACGTACGCGAGTTGGCGCGTACGGACCAGGTGGCGTCCATCCTGCCGCAGGCCCCGAGTCCGCGGAGCACCGAGACCGGAATCAAGTTCTGGTGTCTACGCTGGGTGGTGATGTCGGGCAGCCGCCGTCGGCACGAGCCGGCGGCCATACGAGCCGAGGAAACCCGTGAGTGACACCCCATTCGGATTCGGCCTTCCGCCGGAGGAGCCGGAGGACGGCGACGGCAAGAAGAAGGACCCTGCCGGTGGTGGGCAGGGTTCCGGCGGTGACCCGTCGAACCCCTTCGCAGGGTTCGGCGCGCTGCCGGGCATGGGCGGGGCGGGGGGTGACAATCCCTTCGCCGCGATGTTCGGCTCCATGAATCCGAACGACCTGGGCGCCGCCTTCCAGCAGCTCGGCCAGATGCTGAGCTACGAGGGCGGTCCCGTGAACTGGGACATGGCCAAGGACATCGCCCGCCAGACCGTCGCGCAGGGCACCTCCGACGGCACCAAGGACTCCAGCGTCAGCGCCGCCGAGCGCTCCGCCGTCGAGGAGGCCGTGCGCCTCGCCGACCACTGGCTGGACGGCGTGACCTCGCTGCCCTCCGGGGCGACCACGGCGGTGGCGTGGAGCCGCGCGGAGTGGGTCGAGGCGACCCTGCCCGCGTGGCAGCAGCTGGTGGACCCGGTCGCGGAGCGGGTCGGCGCGGCCATGGGCGACGTGTTGCCCGAGGAGATGCAGGCCATGGCGGGCCCGCTGATCGGCATGATGCGCTCCATGGGCGGCGCCATGTTCGGTCAGCAGATCGGTCAGGCCGTCGGCGTGCTGGCGGGTGAGGTGGTCGGTTCGACCGACATCGGCCTGCCGCTGGGCCCGGTCGGCAAGGCCGCGCTGCTGCCGCTGAACATCGACGCCTTCGGCAAGGACCTGGGCGTCGAGGCGAACGAGGTGCGGCTGTACCTGGCCCTGCGCGAGGCCGCCCACCAGCGGCTCTTCGCGCACGTGCCGTGGCTGCGCTCGCACCTGTTCGGCGCGGTCGAGGGCTATGCCCGCGGGATCACCGTGGACACCTCGAAGCTGGAGGAGGCGGTCGGCGGGCTCGACCCGTCCAACCCCGAGCAGCTTCAGGAGGCGCTCCAGCAGGGCATGTTCCAGCCCGAGGAGACCCCGGCGCAGAAGGCCGCCCTGGCCCGTCTGGAGACGGCGCTCGCGCTCGTCGAGGGCTGGGTCGACGCGGTGGTGCACGAGGCCGCGAAGCCGCGCCTGACGTCGGCCGACGCGCTGCGCGAGACGCTGCGCAGGCGGCGGGCATCGGGCGGTCCTGCGGAGCAGACGTTCGCGACGCTGGTGGGCATGCAGCTGCGTCCGCGCCGGTTGCGGGACGCCGCCCGGCTGTGGGCCTCGCTCACGGACGCGCGGGGCCTTGAGGGCCGCGACGGGCTGTGGGAGCACCCGGACATGCTGCCGACGGCGGACGACCTGGACGACCCGGACGGGTTCGTGCACCGCGAGCAGATGGACTTCTCCGAGCTGGACAAGATGCTCGGCGAGGCGGCGGGGAAGCCGAATCTGAAGAAGGACGACGACGGCAGGAGCGACGACGGCAAGGGCTCCGACGGCGACGAGGGCGCCAAGTGACCCTGCACGACGACGCGGTCCTCGTACTCAAGGGGTACGAGGACCAGGCCGACCTGCGGCAGCAGTACCTGGACCACCTCGCGGCGCACCCGGACGGGATGTGGAAGGCCTGCACGGCCGGGCACCTCACGGCCAGTGCGCTGGTGGTGGACCCGGAGCGCGGCCGGGTGCTGCTGACGCTGCACAAGAAGCTGAAGATGTGGCTCCAGATGGGCGGCCACTGCGAGCCGGGCGACGCGACGCTGGCGGACGCCGCACTGCGGGAGGCGACCGAGGAGTCCGGCATCGCCGGTCTGACGCTCCTCGCGGTCGGCCCGGTCCGGCTGGACCGGCACCCGATTCCGGCCCCGTGCCACTGGCACCTGGACGTGCAGTACGCGGCGATCGCCCCGGCCGGTGCGGTCGAGGCGATCAGCGAAGAGTCCGACGACCTCCGCTGGTTCGCCTACGACGAGGTCGCGACCGTGGCCGACGAGTCGGTCGTACGCCTGCTGGAGCGGACGCGCGCGGCGCTGTAGCCGACGCCGGACGTATGGGGCGGCCTCTTGAAGGCCGCCCCATCAGGGGCGCGGGGCCGTGTTCCCTCCGCGGCTCCGCCGCGTGGGCGCGACCAGCCACGACGGACCCGCGCGAAGTCACCCCCGCCGCCGCACGCTCAGTTCCAGGCGTTGTTCTGGTTCTGGCCGTGCGCCCCCTGCTGGCCCACCCCGTACTGGGCCGCCGCGCCCTGCCCGATCACCGCGTTCTGCGGCGGCATGACCTCGCTGGGCTGGACCAGGACGATGCCCTGGCCGAGGAAGCTGAGCTCCCAGCCCTCGCCGGTGTTGCCACGCCTGCGCCGTACTCCCGAGGAGTGCGTCTGCGCCTGCATCTGCACCCGCAGCGACGCCGACCAGGCGACCACCGCGTCCGCGTCGGCGCTGATGTAGCGGTCGGGCGTGACCTGCATCATCAGCGGCTGCCCCGAGGTCATCAGGGCGACCTTGCCGCGGCCGGAGACGTTCATCTGGTACTTGCCGGAGCCGGAGATTCCGTACTGGCTGTCCACGGCGACGACTTCGGTGTGCAGCGCCGAGTCCATGGCCAGGACGTAGCTGCTGTCGACGGTGAGGCCGTCCTGGTCGATGTCCACGACGTGGATGTACTGGGCAAGGTTGGCGAGGAAGACGGTGCCCTGCCCGGAGCAGCGCATCAGGTCCAGGCCCTCGCCGGTGTTGGCGCGGGCGCGCTGTTGCTGCTGCGAGACGTACTCGCCGTCGAACTCCATCAGCCCCTGGTACGCGACCATGCTGCCCTTGCGGGCCAGGACGTCGTCGTGGCCGGTCAGGGCGACTCGCAGGAGCTGCGGGTTCTGCGCGGTGTAGCGCTCGGCGGACTGCTGTTCCGTGTAGCCGAAAAGCGGGCTCTGCATGATGTTCCCTATCCCCCTCAGTTCCTGATCCGCAGCCGGTCCGAGCTGTCCTCGCTGGGCTGTACGACGACGACGCCCTGGCCCGAGAAGGCCATCTGGTACGCCTCGCCGCTGCCCCGCCCGATCAGCGAGGACGCCTTGAAGCTGCGCTTGCCCTTCACCTTGAGGTTCGGGGACCAGGCGACGAGGGCGTCCGGGTCGACGTACGTCTCGTCCTCTCCTCGTCCGCAGTCCACGACGAGCGGGGTGCCTCGTGAGGTGAGGGCGACCCAGCCGGTGCCGGAGACCTTCACGTTCCACAGGCCCTGGCCGGCGAACTTGGCGAGGCCCTTGACGCGCTCTACGCCCCACTGGAGGGACGCGTCGAAGGCGAGCAGATTGGTGCCGTTGACCGAGAGGGCGTCGTTGGTGAGGTTGATGACGACGACGTCCGCGCCGTAGTCGGCGAGGTAGAGCAGGCCGTCACCGGCGCACTTCATGAGCGGAGCGCCCTCACCTGTGATCCACTGCGAGGCGATCTGGCGGACTGCCGGCGGGTTGGGCTCGTACTGGACGAAGCCTTCGTAGGCCACCATCGAGCCCGTACGCGCGTACAGGTCCTGGCCGGTGACCATGGCGACCTTGACCATGGACCGGCCGTGGTTCTCCATGCGGGCGGCTACGGGGGTCGGGGCGAAGCCCGCGAGTTGCTGGTTCATTCTTCGGGCTCCCTCAGACCTCGTACGGCTGGACGACGATGAAGTTCCCGGGGGCTCCCCGGAACTGGAGGTTCACCGTCTCCCCGCTGTGGCCGGGGAACGCCTGGCGGCGCAGCCTGACCTGGCTGGAGAGGATCACCTGGGACGCTGCCGACCACGCCACGATGGCATTGCTGTCGGCGAACGTGGTGGGCGTGACCGGCAGAACGACCGGTACGCCCTGGGTCTTCACGACGACGGTGCCGGTGCCGTGGAACATCATCGTGAAGAGCGCGCCGCCGGGGATGCCGTGGCCCTCGATGCGGCGGACCTCGTGCTGGAGGGTCTCGTCGAAGGCGAGGACGTTCTCGGCGGAGACGCAGATCCCGTCGCCCTGGAGCTCGATGGGGTGCAGGTGGGAGGCGTTCTCCGCGAAGAAGACCTGGCCCTGCCCGGTGCAGCGCATCAGCTGCATCTCCTGGCCGGTGGCGTTGCCGACCATGCGGCCCGCGAAACCGGCGCCCTTGTAGCTGAAGTCGACCTTGCCCTGGTACATCACCATGCTGCCCTGGCGGGCGAGCACGGGCGTGCCGTTGTTGCCGAGGTCGACCCGCATCAACTGCTCGTTCTGCGGGGTCCAGCGCTGGCCGGTGGGCGTCTCGCGGTACTTCTCCAGAGCGGACTGGAGGCCGGGGGCGGTCTGCGGTGCGCCCTGCGGCATGCCCTGGGGAATCCCTTGGGGCGGCATGCCCTGCTGTCCGTACGGCTGGTGCTGCTGCTGGCCGTACGGCTGCTGCGGGGGCTGCTGGCCGGGTTGTTGCCCCGGATGCTGGCCCGGATGCTGGCCTGGCTGTTGTCCGTACGGGCCGGGGGCGGCCGGTGCTGCCGGCGGGTAGCCGTACTGACCGCCCTGTTGCCCCGGGACCTGCCCGTACTGCTGGGGCGGTTGGGGCGCCTGCGGTGCGTGCGGCGGCTGTCCGTACGGCTGTTGCGCGTGCAGCGGTGCGGCGATCGTCTGCGCCGCGTGCACGGGCGGGACGCCGGGGGTCGGGGCCGGGGGCGGGGTGGCGCCCTGCGGCGGGGCGTAGTGCTGCTGCGCGGGAGCCTGCGGGGCCGGGGCCTGCGGTGCGCTCTGCTGGGCAGGAACGCCGAAGGACGGAGCAGGCTGCTGCGGTTCGGGCTGGGCGGGACCGGCCTGGGCCGGCGGGGCGAAACCGGGGGCGCCACCCTGCTGCGGTGCCGGGGCCGCGGGCTGCTCCTCCTCGGCGACCTCGCCGCCGAAGTTCTTCAGCAGTGCCTCAAGGCCGCCGTCGAAGCCCTGCCCGACGGCGGCGAAACGCCACACGTCCTTGAGGTAGAAGTCCCCGAGCATCACGGCGCGCTCGGTGGTGAACTCGGCTCCGGTGAAGGCGTACCTGACGACCTCTTCGCCTCCGGCGACGACCCTGATGTACCCGGGGGCGACCTGCGACATCTGCCCCGCACCGTCGAGCGTCGCGGTGAACGAAAGCTTGTGAATGTGGGACGGGATGCGGTCCAGGGTGACGCGGAACGACTCTGTGTCACCGGCCTGCGCACCCAGGAGCTGGATCGACTCCTCGGGCGACTTGGGCTGGTTGAAGAAGATGAAATACCGGTCGTCGGTCAACTGCTCGTTGGCGTCGAGGCCGAAACAGCTGATGTCGAATGACAGCCCGGGAGCGCCGATCTGTACACCTACGTACAGATCCGTCCCTGCTGTGAGGTCACTGATTTTGGCCTTGTGGCCGCGCTGGAAGTCCCTGGCCATACGAAACGACCGTCCCCCGTCCCGGATATGAATACTTCGCGTCAGGCTAACCGCAAACACTGACAGCGAGGCAAGCCGGTACACAGTCGGTACAGATCACCCCGGAAGGCCGTCACCGCTTCGGGGCGGCGACACGGAGCGTTACTCGCCGCGCGCTTTGGGGAGGTGCGGCAGGCGGTCGGCGGCGACCACCCCTTCGAGATAGCCGCGGGCCCGCTCGGTGCGCGGGTACGCCTCCAGGAGCTGCCAGAAGGGCGCGCCGTGTCCGGGCACGAGCAGGTGGGCCAGCTCGTGGAGGAGCACGTAGTCGATCACGTACTCGGGCATCCCCTGGAGCCGGTGGGAGAGACGGATGCTGCCCTCGGCGGGGGTGCAGGAGCCCCAGCGGGTGTTCTGGTTGGTCACCCAGCGCACCGATGCGGGTTTCGCGCGCCCTTCGAAGTACTGGGCGGAGAGCCGGTCGGCCCGCTCGGCCAGGTCGTCGTCGCCGAGGGTGCGTTTGCTCTCCTGGGCGGCGAGCTTGTCGAGCATCACGCCCACCCAGCGCTGCTCCTCCGCCTCGGACATCCGGGCGGGGATGAGCACGATGGTGCGGTCACCCTCGCGGTAGGCGGAGACGGTACGGCTGCGCCGGGCGCTTCTGCGGACCTCGACGGCGAAGCGGGGGGACGGGTCGACTGACACGCCCCGACGGTACCCGCTGGGCATGGCGGAAGTCGTCTCTCCGGTGCGTTCCGACCGGAACCCACCGGTGACAGCCGGTACGACTAACACCCGGGCCTGTGGACAACTTTCGGCACCGATCCGCGCAGGCCTGCATTCTGGAATCAGCACACAGGGCGACGAGTTGACTGCACGGAGTCACTCGTTGATGGCACGGCGGGACGGGGGACGGGACATGTATCCGAGGGTGAAGCCCGCGCTGCGGGGAGCCTGGCGGGACCGGCAGAGCGTGCAGTTCGGGGTGACGTCCGCGCACGCGGTGCTGGTGGGGCCGGTGGACACGGCGACCGGCAGCATGATCGAGCTGCTGGACGGGACGCGCGGCATGCCGCTGCTGCGGACGGAGGGCCGGGCGATGGGGCTGCCGGACGGGCAGGTGGACGCCCTGGTCGCCCGGCTGACGGCGGCGGGACTGGTCGACGACGTGACGGCGGGCGGGCCGGCTGCGGACGCCCTGCGTGAACGCGCGGAGGAGCTCGACCGACTGCGGCCGGATCTGGCCTCGCTGACGGTGGTGCACCCGGAGCCGGGTGGCGGGGCGCGGCGGCTGGCGGCGCGGCGGGCGGCGCGGGTCCAGGTGCGCGGGGCGGGCCGGGTCGGCGCGACCGTCGCTTCACTGCTCTCCGCTTCCGGCGTGGGCCGGGTCGACGTGCTGGACGGCGGCTGCGTGGAGCCGTGGGACGTGGCACCGGGCGGAGTCCCGGCCGAGTCCGTCGGCACGCGGCGGGACACCGCGGCCCGGCAGGCGGTGCGCGGGGCGGCACCCGGCCGGCCGCCGCGAGAGAGGTCGCGGGAGGCGGAGCTCACGGGCGGGCCGGGGTTGTCGCTGGTGGTGGTGACTCCCCGGGACGGGCTGGACGCGTACGCACCCGATCCGGCGTCCTCCACGACCTGGATCGGGTCCGGGATCCCCCACCTCTACGCGGGGGTGGTGGAGGCCACCGGAGTGGTGGGGCCGTTGGTGCTGCCGGGCGGGAGCGCCTGCGCCGGGTGCATGGAGCGGTCGCGGGCGAAGCTCGACCCCGGGTGGCCGAGGATGCTGGCGCAGTGGCGCTCCGGGCGCAGGGCGGGCGTACCTGCCTGCGACGTCGCGTTGGCCACCGCGGTGGCGGGGCTCGCCGCGGCCCACGCGCTGGCCTTCCTGGACGGGGAGCTGCCGTCGAGCACAGGAGCGCGCTGGGAGGCCGCGCTGCCGATCCTGGACTGGCGAGCGCAGCAGGTCACGGCACATCGGGACTGCGTCTGCGGTGCAGGTGGGGACGGAGAAGGGGACACCCCCTCGGGGGACTTGAAGCCGCACGACACAATGGCCGGGTAGGCGCCGTCGAAGGAGCACTGAACCAAGCACTGTCGTCAGGGTTCGCGCGGCGCGGCTGTCTGGGATTTGGAGGGGCGCATGTCTGATCTTCCCCGGAAGGCGGTAACCCGTACCGCCAAGCTGGCCGCGTTGCCACTGGGCTTCGCCGGCCGGACCGCTTGGGGCCTCGGCAAACGGATCGGCGGCAAGTCCGCGGAGATCGTCGGCCGGGAACTGCAACAGCGCACGGCGGAACAGCTCTTCAAGGTGCTGGGCGAGCTGAAGGGCGGGGCGATGAAGTTCGGGCAGGCGCTGTCCGTCTTCGAGTCCGCACTGCCGGAGGAGGTCGCCGGGCCGTACCGGGCGGCGCTGACGAAGCTCCAGGAGGCGGCCCCGCCGATGCCCACCCGCACCGTGCACGGGGTGCTGGTGGAGCGGCTGGGCGAGGACTGGCGGGAGTTGTTCCAGGAGTTCGAGGACAAGCCGTCGGCCGCCGCGTCGATCGGGCAGGTGCACCGGGCGGTGTGGCACGACGGGCGCGAGGTGGCCGTCAAGGTGCAGTACCCGGGGGCCGGCGAGGCGTTGCTCTCGGACCTGAATCAACTGGGCCGGTTCGCGAAGCTGTTGGGGCCGCTGGTCCCGGGCATGGACATCAAGCCGCTGATCACGGAGCTCCGCGACCGGGTGTCCGAGGAGCTGGACTACGAACTGGAGGCGCGGGCCCAGCGGGAGCACGCGGCGGAGTTCGTGGACGATCCCGACGTGGTGGTGCCGGACGTGGTGCACCAGTGCGACGAGGTGCTGGTGACCGAGTGGATGGACGGGACGCCCCTCTCCGAGGTGATCGCGGACGGGACGCAGGAACAGCGGGACCGGGCCGGGCAGTTGCTGGCCAGGTTCCTGTTCTCGGGCCCGGCCCGCACCGGGCTGCTGCACGCGGACCCGCACCCGGGCAACTTCCGGCTGCTGCCCGCGGATCCGGACAGGGCCGAGGACGGCCCCTGGCGGCTCGGGGTGCTGGACTTCGGGACCGTGGACCGGCTGCCGGGCGGGCTGCCGGGCACGATCGGCGAGGCGCTGCGGATGACGCTGGAGGGCGACGCCGACGCCGTGTACGGCATGTTGTGCCGCGAGGGGTTCGTCAAGGAGGCCATCGAGCTGGACCCGGGGGCGGTGCTGGACTATCTGGTGCCGATCATCGAGCCGGCCGCGGCCGAGGAGTTCACCTTCACCCGGAGCTGGCTGCGGCAGCAGGCGGGCCGGATCGCCGATGTCCGCTCCCCCGCACACCAGTTGGGCAAGCAGCTCAATCTGCCGCCCTCCTATCTGCTGATCCACCGGGTCACGCTGAGCACCATCGGGGTGCTCTGTCAGCTGGGGGCGACGGTGCGGCTGCGCGAGGAGCTGGAGGAGTGGCTGCCGGGGTTCCGGGAGGAGTCCGGGGACATGGAGGAGCAGGAGCAGGCCAAGGCGGAGTAACCGGGGCCCACGCGGCAGCCGGGGCGGTCACCGGGGTCACCACCGGGTCACCGGGTCACCGGGTCACCACCAGGAGGAGTCGAGGCGGCCTTCGATCGCTCGGAGGTTGGCCCGGGCGCAGTCGACACAGAAGTAGCGGCGGCTGCCGTTCTCGACGGAGCAGGTCCAGGTCGGCGGGGCGCCGCCCGGGGCGTGCGCGCCGCAGCGTGCGCACACGACGGGCTCCTCGCCGTTCCCGGAGGCCGGTGGTGCGGGGCTGGAGTTCTGCGGGTCCACCTCGCGACGATAACCCCGTCGGCGGGCGGAGGGATCCCAACGCACCGCGAAAGCCCTGTGGGGCCGGTCCTGACG
>NZ_JBSGZD010000146.1:0-18905 GCF_053610825.1 Streptomyces sp. NPDC054863
GCGCCGGGGCCTGTCCTCCCCTGTGCTGACCTGGAGCCCCGAGCTCTCAAGGTCAACCCCCGCGGACCGTCTTCCCCGAGCGGCCCGCCTCCCGCAGAAGATCTCCCCTCGGCAGCGCGAGCCAATCCTTGAGCGCTGTCACTCGAAAGAGGGGTGTTGGGTGCCGCATCCACTCTTTCGAATGCAAGTTCGATAGCTTGGGTGTGGCAGAACACGGAACAAGGAAACAAGGCAGGGACGACCACCCGGAACCAGAAGCAGAAGGGGGTGCCAGGCCATATGGTGCGGCGCATCGACGTGACCGGAGCCGACGGCGTACGCCTCGCCGCCTGGGAGTTCGCCGACCCGCCCAAGGAGGGCGGCGAGCCCGAGCAGGTACCTGGCGTCTTATTGCTGCACGGACTGATGGGCCGCTCCTCGCACTGGGCGGCCACCGCCCGCTGGCTCTCCGAGCGTCAGCGGGCCGTCGCTCTCGACCAGCGGGGCCACGGACGCAGCGAGAAACCCTCGGACGGCCCCTACACCCGCGATGCGTACGTCGCCGACGCGGAGGCGGCGGTCGAGCAGCTCGGCCTGGCCCCGGTGACCCTGATCGGGCACTCGATGGGCGCCCTGACGGCCTGGCAGCTCGCCGCCAAGCGGCCGGACCTGGTCCGCGCCCTGGTCGTCTGCGACATGCGCGCCTCGGCCCTCGGAGCGGCCTCCCAGCGGGAGTGGGACGACTGGTTCAAGTCGTGGCCGGTGCCGTTCGCGACGCTCGCGGACGTGCGGAAGTGGTTCGGCGAGGACGACCCCTGGGTGGAGCGCCCGAGCCCGGCACGCGGCGAGTTCTTCGCCGAGGTGATGGCCGAGCGGGCGGACGGCTGGCGTCCCGCCTTCTCCCGGCGCCAGATGCTCCAGTCCCGCGAGACCTGGGTGTACGACGCGCACTGGGACGAGCTGTCCCAGGTCCGGTGCCCGACGCTGGTCGTCCGCGGACTGGACGGGGAGCTGGGGCGTGCGGAGGCGCAGGAGATGGTGCGGGTGCTGCCGCACGGGCAGTACGCGGAGGTGGTGGACGCGGGCCACCTGGTGCACTACGACCAGCCGGAGGGGTGGAGGGCGGCGATCGAACCGTTCCTGGAGGAGACGGTGGCTTCGACGAGGTGAGGGGGCTTGCGTGCGGGGGCGCCCCCGCTGCCCGAGGAGGCAGCGGTTCCAGGGGCGCGGGGCAGCATCGATTTGCGGCTCCGCCGCGTGGGCGCGATCATCCACGACGCACCCGCACGTATCGCCGCAGCCCCGCACGCATCGCCGCGCCCCGCCCCCCGGCGCCCTACCCCTTGCTCACCGCCGCCAGGATTTCCGGCAGCCGCGCCGCCGTCCTCGGTGCGGCGGCCTTCAGGCCGAGCCACGTCACCAGCAGCCCGTAGGCCGCTCCCACCGGCAGCAGCAGCCATGTCGCGTGCCCCGCGACATGCAGCCACACCGTCAGCCCGATCAGCGGCGCGCACGCCACCGTCGACACCACGAGCCCGGCCAGCAGCGACATCCAGGCGAGGGACCCCTGCCCGGGGACCACGTTCTTGTACGCACCGTCCTGCGGCACCGAGTACGGGTAGCGCGCCGAAGCCACCATCCCCGCCGCCAGCAGCGCGCCGAGCAGGGCGAAGGCCAGCCCGAGCACCTCGGGGAACACCGCCCAGTCGTCGACGATCGCCGCCGTCACGGCCGTCACCAGCACCGTGTACGGCACGGTGATCGCCAGCAGCGCCAGCAGCCGCGCCCGCAGTTCCTCGTACGCGTCGCGCGTCGTCGAGATGGTCGTGGCGACCATCCAGAAGGCGGAGGTGTCCGTGCCGAACTGGTTGAAGGTCTGCATGCCGAGCATGCCCGTGGCCATGCACGCCAGGTACACCGAGCCGGTGCCCTGCAGCGCGTTGAAGACCGGCACGATCAGCCCGATCGCGAGCGAGGTGATCCACGCGCCCTTCGTCTTCGGGTCGCGCCAGATGTACCGCAGCACCCGCTGCGCGGTCGCCGCCGTCCGGCCGTCCGGCAGCAGCCGCGAGAGCCAGCCCGCGGAGGACTCCTTGCGGGCCGGACCCGAAGCCGCCTGGATCGTCGACCCGTCGGGCGCCGTCATCAGCTTGACCAGACCGCGCTCCCAGGCCCACAGCAGGGCCGCCAACGCGACGGCCGCGATGAGCAGTTGTGCCGCTCCGCGCCCGTACGCCCCCTCGCTCACCGAGTGCACCGCGCCGACCGCCGAAGCCGGCGGAATCCACTGCACGACGTCCGCCACCGGGTCGAGCACCGACAGGCCGCCCGAGTTGGCGAGCCGCTGCCAGCCGAAGTTCACGAACTGGATGCCGACGGCCACGATCAGACCGCTCAGCACCGCCAGGTCACGCCCGCGTCGGCTGGTCAGCAGCCGTACGTTCGCCGTCGCGACGGTACGGGCCAGCGCCACGCACGTGAGCACGGTCAGCACGGCGGCCAATGCGGCCGCCACCGCCCCCGCGAACCCGTGCGCCACGGCGATCACCGAGCCCACCGCGAGACACACCGTGAACAGCGGCCCGATCCCCACCAGCGACGCCACGAGCAGCGCCCGGATCAGCGGCCTCGGCCTGAGCGGCAGCATCACCAGCCGCGACGGGTCCAGCGTCTCGTCGCCGCTGGGGAAGAACAGCGGCATGAACGTCCAGCCGAGCGCGACGACCAGTGCCATCAGCAGCGTCAGCGTCGGAGCGAACGACTGCCCGCGCATCGCGATCAGCGCCAGCAGCTGGAGCGCCGAGAAGAGCAGCACCAGCACCGCGGTGATGACGAACGCGGCCCGCCGCCCGGACGACTGCCGCAGACCGTTCTTCAGCAGCGCCAGCTTCAGCCGTACGAAGATCGGAGTCAGACCGCCGGAAACCGCACCGGTGGCAGGCGCCCCGCCGGAAACCACCCCGCCGGAAACCGCACCGCCCGAGACCACACCGTCGGTACTCATCGCGCCGCCCCGCCGCCCAGCCAGTCCAGGCTCTGCCCGGCGTCCCGCCCGTTCGCCCCGACCAGTTCCAGGAACGCGTTCTGCAGGGTCGGCGCGGAGCCCCGTACCTCTGCCAGGGTTCCCTGGGCGCGGATGCGTCCGGCGGCCATCACGGCGACCCAGTCGCACAGCGACTCCACCAGCTCCATGACGTGGCTGGAGAAGACGACCGTCGCGCCCGAGGCCGTGTACCGCTCCAGGACGCCGCGGATGGTCTGCGCCGACACCGGGTCGACGCCCTCGAACGGCTCGTCCAGGAAGAGGATTTCGGGGTTGTGGAGGAGCGCTGCGGCGAGGCCGATCTTCTTGCGCATGCCGGTCGAGTAGTCGACGACGAGCTTGTGCTGCGAGCCCGCCAGGTCGAGCACGTCCAGCAGCTGGGTCGCCCGCTTGTCGACCTCTTCGCCGGGCAGCCCCCGCAACCGGCCGGTGTACGCGAGCAGTTCGCGTCCCGAGAGCCTCTCGAAGAGCCGAAGTCCCTCCGGCAGCACGCCGATCCGGGACTTGACCTGCACCGGGTCGCGCCACACGTCGTGGCCGCCGATCTCCACCGTGCCCTGGTCGGGGCGGAGCAGCCCCGTCACCATGGAGAGGGTGGTGGTCTTGCCCGCACCGTTCGGCCCGACGAGGCCGATGAACTTTCCGGCCGGGAGTTCGAGATCGATCCCGGCGACGGCGATCTGCTCGCCGAACCGTTTCCACAAGCCCTGGACACGTACCGCGGCGGGCGGCGCCGTATGCGCTCCGCCCGCCTGTTCGAATGCCTCGTGGTCGAATGCCTGGTCAGGCATGTCGCACTGCCTTTCGTGGTCCCCGTGATACGGGGCCCACTTTATGACCCGCCTATGTTCGAACGCGCCCCCGCGCGGCAGCCGCTTCCCGCCCGCACGCGTAGGCGAGGGGACTGATCAGTTCCTCCGCGTCCGGCAGCCACCGGTTCGCGGGGGTGGGGCGGCGGGCCCACTGCACGGCGCCCATGCCGCCCATGCGGGTCGGCGGGGCCGCCACGTAGTCGCCCTCACCGCGTGCGACCAGGTCGAGCGCGCTCGGCACCCAGCCCAACTTCCGTACCAGATCGGGGATCTTCGCACCCGCGCCCGGCAGTACGAAGAAGAGGAGACGGCGGTCGGGGGTGCTGGTGACGGGGCCGAGGGGGAGCTCCATGCGCTCCATGCGGGCCAGTGCCAGGAAGCCCGCCGTCTCGCACACGTCGATGGCGTCGAAGGTGCGTCCGGTGGGCAGCAGGATCGAGGCCTTCGGGTTCTTCGTCCACATCCTGCGCGCCGCGACCGCGCTGCCGGTGGCCTGCGTCGCCCAGTCGTCCTTCGCCGGGTGCGCGCCGGGGGCGGCGCACTCCACGTCGCCGCACGAGCAGCGCTCCACCCCTTCGTGGGCCTCCAGCCAGGTCCCGGGGACCACGTCCCAGTGCCGTTCTTCCGCGTACCGCACGGCGCTGTCGAGCAGTTGATCACCGCGCTGCTGGGGGATCTGAGCGGCGGTCGCGACGTCCGTGACTCCAATGGTCTCTTCCACGGAGAGCTCAACTGCAAGCATCACCTCCGGTTACGGGCGCGGCCGTCCGGGAGATGGCGCATCGATCCTGCATACGGGGCGCATGGGTGCACGGGCGGGGGCGCGCATGTGGCTGCGGCACGGAGAGCGGGAAGCCACACAGGGGGAAGCGCGGAGGTACCGGAAATACCTCTGTCTTCCGGCATCTACTCGTATGGCGCGCAAGACTCGCATTCTTTGCATATCCGCCGGGCAGTGATCTCCGCGCGAATTCAAGTGAATTCACGAGGACTTCATCAGCGCCCGCACCAGGGGGTACACATGGCAGCCAGGCCTCTCGTCGCCCGCCAGCCCAACGAACGACTCCAGGCGCTCATCCAGGAAGCCGGCTGTTCCAACGCCGGTCTCGCCCGCCGGGTCAACATGTGCGGCGCCGAGCACGGACTCGATCTCCGTTACGACAAGACGTCCGTCGCGCGGTGGCTGCGCGGGCAGCAGCCGAGGGGCCGGGCCCCGGGAATCATCGCGGAGGCCATCGGCCGCAAACTGGGACGCACCGTCACGATCGACGAGATCGGGATGGCGAACGGCAAGAACCTGGCGTCCGGGATCGGGCTCCAGTTCTCGCCCACCGTCCTGGGCGCGATCGAGCAGGTCTGCGAGCTGTGGCGCAGCGACGTGGGGCGCAGGGACTTCCTGTCGGGTTCCTCGGTGGCCGCGTCCGCGCTGGTGGAGCCGAGCCGGGACTGGCTGATCACGGGCGCGGACCACCAGGTGGCGCGGACGGCCGGATCGCGGGTGGGGATCAGTGACGTGGAGGCGGTACGGGCGACCACCGAGGCCCTCACCGCGCTCGACCACCGCTTCGGCAGCGGGCACGTACGCCCGATCGTCGTGCACTACCTCAACAGCGTGGTGTCCGGGCTGCTTTCGGGCTCGTACCGGGAGGCGGTGGGGCGCGAACTCTTCGCGGCGGTCGCCAGGCTGACCGAGCTGGCCGGATACATGGCCGTCGACACCGGACAGCCGGGCCTTGCACAGCGGTACTACATCCAGGCGCTGCGGCTCGCACAGGCCGCGGGGGACCGCGGGTACGGGGGGTACGTGCTGGCCGCCTCCATGAGTCACCTGGCGGCGCAGCTCGGGAACCCGCGCGAGATCTCGCAGTTGGCGCGCGCGGCGCAGGAGGGTGCGCGGGGGCGGGTGACGCCGCGGGCGGAGGCCATGTTCTACGCGGCCGAGGCGCGCGGGCACGCGTTGATGGGCGACGAGCGGACCTGCGGGGCCGTGGCGGGGAAGGCGCAGTCGGCGATGGAGCGGGCGCACGAGGCGGGCGAATCGGGGGACGACCCGGCGTGGATCGCGCACTTCGACCAGGCGTACCTGGCCGACGAGTTGGCGCACTGTCACAGGGACCTGGGGCAGGCGGACGCGGCGGCGCGCAGGGCGCGGGAGAGTTTGTCAGGACATCCGGACAGCAGGGTGCGGCGGCGGGCCATCGGCCTCGTACTCCTCGCCACGGCGCAGGTGCAGCAGCGGGAGGTGGAACAGGCCTGCCACACGGGCACGCGCGCGGTGGAACTGCTGAGCACGCTGCGGTCGAACCGGGGGGCCGAGTACCTGGAGGACTTCCAGCAGCGGCTCGACCCCTACCGGGACGAGCCTTCGGTACGGGAGTTCGGGGCGCGGGTGGAGATCCAGGCGGCGTAGGGCGTCAATGCGACGGCATATACAGCGTCAACTTCCGTCTGTGCGTTACAGCGGTCGGTGGCGGGTGTACGGCGGGCCTGCGCGGATCGCGGGCGCGTGGCAGCGGGACGGTCTCACCCGATAGCGTGAGCCGGTGATTCCGTCCCTCGCTCTTGTGGCGAGGCCACCCAGATCCCGATGGCAGGAGCCCTCCGTTGACGCAGAGCGAACAGGGTGATGAGCCGCAGCATCCCGCTGTGCGCCCCGCACACGAGGGCGTAGTGCTGCCCCCGGCGCAGCCCGCGCAGCAGCAGTGGCCCGCAGCGCCGGTGCACGGTCGGGGGCCCGGACCGATGCCCGGCCAGGTGCCCGGCCAGGTGGCGCCGCCACAGGGCCAGAGCTGGGACCAGCCGTGGGGACCGGCACCGCAACAGCCGCCCGTACAGCAGCAGATGGATCCGGCGCAGCAGCAACAGCAGATGCAGCATCAGCAGGCGCCGCTTCAGCAGCATCCGGCCCCGCAGCAGCAGGCGCCCATGTCGCAGACCGGCAGCTTCCATCTCGCCCCGCCGCCGCAGCAGCAGCAGACGCCGCAACAGCAGGCGCCGCAGCAGATGCCGTCGCAGGCGCCGCAACAGCAGCAGATGCCGCAGTCCCCGCAGCCCGCCTGGGGTGCTCCCCAGGCCCCCGCCGGTGAGGCCGACGCCACCCAGCTCATACCGCCCGTCGTGCAGGGCCCCGGTGCGCTCCCGCCCGAGAATCCCGCCGCGCAGCACCTCGCCGCGAACCACCACCCGGCCGCACCGCACCCGGCCATGCAGCAGCCGGGTGTTCAGCAGCCGGCCGCGCACTCGCCCGCACCGCACCCGCCCGCCGCTCAGTACCCCGCCGCGCAGCAGCCCGGTGCTCCCGGGCCGGTCGAGGGCACGCAGTTCCTCGGGCAGCAGGCGCTTCAGCCGCCCGCGGGGTCGGACGCGGATGCCACCCAGTACCTCCCGCCGGTGCCCTCCGGCGCCGCGTACGCGCCCCGCCCCGAAGCCCCCCTGCAGCCGGGCGCGCCCGGTGAGCGGCAGCCGCCCGCCGAGTTCGACAGCCTCTTCCGTACGCCCGTGCCGCAGGCGGCCGAAGACCCCGCCGCGCCGGCCTCCACGCAGCAGATGCCGCGCTTCCTGCCGCCCCGGCAGCAGGAGGCCGAGCAGGAGGAGGCGCGCTACCAGCAGTTCCAGCAGCCCGGACGGTTCCCGCAGCAGCCGGGGCAGGGGCCGGAGGGCCCGGCCGGTTCCGGGCGGCGCAAGATCTCGCCGGTGCCGCTCATCGCGGCCGTCGTGGTCGGCTGTTCCGTGATCGGCCTGGGCATCGGCGCGCTGATGAATTTCGGCGGCGACGACAAGGGCAAGGCGACCCCGGACACGACGAACGCCGCCGCCGACGTCCCCGGCCAGAAGCCCGTCGACAAGGGGGCCGACCCGGCGAAGGCACAGGCCGAGGCGCTCGACAAGCTCCTCGCCGACAGCAACAACAGCCGCTCGGCCGTCATCAACGCCGTGGCGTCCATCGGTAGCTGCGACAAGCTCGACAAGGCCGCCACCGACCTGCGCGGCGCCGCCACCCAGCGGCGCGCCCTGGTGACCCGCCTGGCGGCCCTCAAGGTCGACAAGCTGCCCGACCACGCCACGCTCACCCAGAACCTCAACGCCGCATGGAACGCGTCGGCCGCCGCGGACGACCACTACGCGGCCTGGGCGGACAAGGTCGCGGGCGACAAGGGCAAGCTCTGCACCAAGGGCAGGGCGAAGGCGACCGCCGAGCGGCGCCTGGGCGACCGCGAGAGCGGAAAGGCGTCCCAGGCCAAGAAGCGGGCCGTGGGTCCCTGGAACTCGATCGCCGGCAAGTACGGACTCACCAAGCACCAGGCGACCGATCTGTAAGTAGTCGCGTGGTTGCAATGGGTGACAGGTGGGCGGATCGTAGGGGCTTGTCCGTACCGAAATCGGATGCCCGTACGATCGGCAACCGTGCAAGCTTCAGCGAACCCTTCCCGTCGCGGCCGTCGCTCCACCACCATGGGCGGCATGCCGCTGAATGACATGCCGTGGTGGCGCTGGCGCACTCAGGTGCGATCCGCGCTGCACATGCTCGCCGACCCCGCCTTCCACCAGGAGTGCTGGCTGGCCGGCCTCGACGGGTACGGGGACATCACCGATGCCGTGTACCGACTGGTCGAGGACACCTGGCTCGACAACTGGTCCGCCGAGAAGTACGTCGGCACCATATTCCGGGACTCGGGCGAGGCGGCCCTCGTGGACGTCGCCGTGCTCCGGGTCCTGCGGATCATGCACGAGGTCGGCGCGGACGCCGACGCGACCGCGTACATGGCCCATCACGGCTGGCCCGAGGCCGTACGCGCGGCCCGCGAGGCGCACGTACGCATGGCGGACAGCGACGGGGACGATCCGGACGTACCGCCCCGCTCTCTTGAGGTCATCCGCATCCTGACCAGGTCCGCATGACCCCGATGGGATGTGCCATCCTCTGAGGTCATGAGCGTCCCCCAGCCTGCCGCGCACCCCGAATCCTCGACCGACAGCTACGTCCTGACCCTGTCCTGCCCGGACAAGCAGGGCATCGTGCACGCCGTGTCCAGCTATCTCTTCATGACCGGTTGCAACATCGAGGACAGCAGGCAGTTCGGGGACCACGACACGGGCCTGTTCTTCATGCGGGTCGCCTTCTCCGCGGAGGCGCCGGTGTCCGTGGACAAGCTGCGGGCCAGCTTCGCGGCCATCGGGGACTCGTTCCGGATGGACTGGCAGATCCACCGGGCCGAGGACCGGATGAGGATCGTGCTGATGGTCAGCAGGTTCGGGCACTGCCTGAACGACCTGCTGTTCCGCTCGCGGATCGGCGCCCTGCCGGTGGAGATCGCCGCCGTCGTCTCCAACCACCCGGACTTCCGCGAGCTGGTCGGCTCGTACGACATCCCCTTCCACCACATTCCGGTGACGAAGGACACCAAGGCCGCCGCCGAGCAGCAGGTGCTCGACCTGGTCGAGGCTGAGAACGTCGAGCTGGTCGTCCTCGCCCGCTACATGCAGGTGCTCTCGGACCACCTGTGCAAGCAGCTCAGCGGCCGGATCATCAACATCCACCACTCCTTCCTGCCGAGCTTCAAGGGCGCCAAGCCCTACCACCAGGCGCACGCGCGCGGTGTGAAGCTGATCGGCGCGACCGCCCACTACGTGACGGCCGACCTCGACGAGGGCCCGATCATCGAGCAGGAGGTCGAGCGGGTCGGCCACGAGGTCACCCCCGAGCAGTTGGTCGCCGTCGGCCGTGACGTGGAGTGCCAGGCGCTGGCGCGCGCGGTGAAGTGGCACAGCGAGCACCGGGTGCTGCTGAACGGGCACCGCACGGTCGTCTTCGCCTAGCGCCTCAAAGAGGCTGCCCGCGCCGGGGCGGCGTCACAGCCGTGACAGTGACGCCGCCGCGAACAGCACGTCCCGTACCGCCCCCTTGTCGCCGAGCCTGCCCGCCGCCGCCTCTTGAGGCGATACGTGCCCGGCGGCCAACTGGCAGAACTCCACGCCGTCCATCGCGATGTGCGCCACCTTGCGGTCGGGCGACGCGACGGCGGCGGGTGAGTCCAGGGCGATCCACCAGTCGCCGCCGCCGGGCCCCTCCACCTCAAGATGCAGCGTGCGTCCGGGCGAGCCCGCCGCGACGAGTCCCTGCGCGGGCGGGGCGAGCCCGGCGCGGCGGCGGGCGGCGAGAGTGCCGGGGAGCAGGCGGGCGGCCAGATCGACCAGCTGGTGCAGATGGGCGCCCGACGGCGGTTCGTACGGATAGTCCACCGCCTGCGCGATGTCGTCGGCGTGCACCCAGCACTCGAAGGCCCGCTCCAGGAGCGCGTCTTTGAGGGGGAGGTCGAACGTCCCGTAGGGGACGTCGAGCTCGCCGGCCCCGCCGCCCGCGAAGGACACCGTACGGATGAGGGTGTGGCTCTGCTCGCGCCACGGGGTGCGGACGGCCCGGGTGGGCGGCTGGTGGGAGCCCAGCCAGTACGCCTCGGTGCGGGTGGTGGGGTCGCCGGTGCCGTCGAGCGCGACCGGGTCGTCCAGGCCGAGGGCGGCGGCGACGAGGCCGTCGACGGTCATCAGGTGCCCGATGACCGCAGCGACGGTCGCCTTGCGGCGCACCGGCTTGTCGTTCTCGAACCAGCGCAGCTGTACGGGCGCGTGCCACTCGCCGGGCCCGATGTCGGCCAGCAGGGCGTCCAGCCTGGCCGTCTCCGTGTCGTACGGCCGGGCCCAGGCGGGTACGGGGATGCGGGCCGGGCGGCGGCCCAGGCAGGTGTCCAGGACCCGGGAGCGGAGCATCGGGTCGAGGTCGAGTCCGCGCTCCGACTGGAGCAGCCCCACGGCGTCGCGCAGCCGCAGCGCCTCGTCGGCGCAGGGCGCGCACTCGGTGAGGTGGTCCTCGACGGCGGTGGTCTCCTCGGCGGAGCAGGCCGCCAGGGCCCAGGCGCCGAGCAGGGACTTGAGGGTGCGGTGGGAGGCGTCCTCGCCGATCTCGGCGGAGACGGAACCCGGCGGGCCACCGGGACCCACCGCGCTGTCGGTGCCCCTCGCGTCGCCGGGTTCGCCGTTCACAGCGTGCCCCCGTACCCCTGGGTGTCCGTGCTCCGGGCGGTGTTGGCCGTCGACAGCAGTTGCAGGCCGAGCCGCAGCCTGCGGCGGGCCTCGTCCTCGGTGACGCCGAGCCTGCTGGCGGTCTGGCGGTAGTCGTGCCGCTCGAAGTAGGCGAGCTCCAGGGCCTCGCGGAGCGGGGCCGGCATCGACGTGACGATGTAGTCGGCGCGGGCCACCGCCGCGGCCCGGTCCACCTTCAGCTCCAGCTCCTCCGCCGTGCCCTCGCCCGCCGCGAGGGCCGCCGCCTCCGCCTGGCGCAGCCGGTGCACGGCACGACGGTTGGTGAGCCGGGCGATCCAGGCCCGCATGGAGCCGTCCTTCGGGTCGTACGTGTGCGGGTTCTCCCAGACGTGCCCGAAGACGTCGCGGGTGATCTGGTCGGCCGCGTCCTCGTCGTCGAGCACCCGGTGCGCCAGGCTGTGCACCAGGGACGCGAAACGGTCGTACAGCTCGCCGAGCGCCGCCGCCTCGCCCCGCGCGAGCCGCTGCTGCATCCTGCGGTCCCAGCGCGGTGGTGCGTCCTTCGGCATCTTCGTTCCCCCAGCCCGGATCCCAGCCGAAACCCCGCCCGTTTCCGCTGCTCTTTCGAATGTAGTGCGAGGAGCGGACAGCGCACGCCCCTTCCGGACAAGTGCGCCCCCGGCACGGTCCGGGATGGTAGTGATCCGGTCATTACGTACCTCCTGCGTGCGCCTTGCACAGGCAGGCGGTGTTTCATGGGGTGGCGGCCAGGGAAGCCGCGTGGAGGAAGGGCTACTTCCGGTTAGTTGAAAGGTCCGACGCGTGACGCTGAAGGTGACAGAGGCAGAGCACGGCACCTGGGCCGTGCTGCACATCTCCGGCGAACTGGACCTGGTGACCTCACCGGCCGTGCGCCAGCACGTGCACAACGCCGTCGCGGACGGCCGCCACCGGGTCGTGCTCGACCTCTCCGACGTGCTCTTCTGCGACTCCAGCGGAGTCGGGGTGCTCATCGCCGCCCGTCGGCTGATGCGTTCCTGTCAGGGCAGCCTGCGGCTCATCCTCCCCGCCCGGGGCGCGGTCGACGGCTCGCACGTGAACCGGGTGCTGGCCGCCCTGGGCGTCCGCCGCCTCTTCGAGGTGTTCCCGGACGTGGACACGGCGGTGGACGACACGGCACAGTCGCTGTCGGCCTGATGTCCAACTGCCCCTCCGGGGGATGATTCCGCTGCATAAACAGCATCGTCCGCACCTCCAGGACGTACGCTCCCGTGCATGGACAGCGCAGAGTACGAGCGCAAGACAGCGGCCCGTTTCGCCTCCTTCGACCAGGACGGCAACGGTTACATCGACCGCGAGGACTTCAGTGCCGCGGCGGCGGCCATTCTTGCCGAATTCGACACCACCGCACGTTGTGACAAGGGGCAGGCTCTGTACAGCGGCGCCGAGGCGTTCTGGCAGGGCATGGCGGGCATCGCGGACGTGGACGGCGACCAGCGGGTCAGCCGGGACGAGTTCGTGACGGGCGCGGTCAAGCGCCTGCGGGACAATCCGAAGCGGTTCGCCGAGATCGCCCGCCCCTTCCTGCACGCGGCCATCGAGATCGCGGCC
This sequence comes from Streptomyces sp. NPDC054863, assembly GCF_053610825.1. Lineage (NCBI taxonomy): Bacteria > Bacillati > Actinomycetota > Actinomycetes > Kitasatosporales > Streptomycetaceae > Streptomyces > Streptomyces sp. NPDC054863. Next base: position 12,484 of record NZ_JBSGZD010000146.1, read on the forward strand.
GCGTCGGACGGGGAGGGGGACGGGGTCACCCTGCGGGCGGCCACCAGACTGCTCCGCGTCCTGGGCGCCGAGCAGCAGGTCGCCGAGCAGGTGGCGACGGCCCTGGACGCGGACGGCGACGGCATCATCACCGAGTCCGAGACGCTGTCGGCGTTCGCCATGTACTACACGCTCGACGGGCCGGACCCGCAGTAGCCCGTACCGGCACTCGCACCCACCCCGGGGGAGCGGTTGCGCTCACGCGCCGAACCGCTCCCTCAGCCGGTACTTGAGCACCTTGCGCAGCGCCTCGTTGCGCGGCAGTGCGTCCACCACCTCGACCTGTTCCGGCAGCTTGTGGGTGGCGAGGCCTTCCCCGCGCAGGTACGGAACCACCTCTTGCGGAGTCAACGAGTCCGCGCCCGCGCGCAGTTCGAGCACCGCGCACACCCGCTCGCCGCGCACCTCGTCGGGCAGCCCGATCACCGCCGCGTCGGCGACCGCAGGGTGGCGGTGCAGCAGGTCCTCGATCTCCTTGGCCGAAATGTTCTCGCCCTTGCGGATGATCACGTCCTTGAGTCGCCCGGTCAGCACCAGGTGACCGGATCCGGTGAGGTGCCCCAGGTCGCCGGTGACCAGGTATCCGTCCTGGTCGAAGGCGGCTGCGGCCCCCGGAGCCGCCCCCAGGTACCCCTGGCAGACCGCCTCCCCGCGCAGCCGTATCTCGCCGTCCACCCCGGCCGGCACCGGCTTGCCCTCCGGGTCGGTGATCCGTACCGACATGCCTTCGGGCGGGCGCCCCTCGGTCGTCGCGAGGTTCTCGGAGGTGTCGTCCGGCGCCCCCATCGTGATCATGGGCACCTCGGTCATCCCGTACCCGTGCGTGAGCTGGCAGCCCAGCTCGCGGACGACCGCGTGGTAGATCTCCGGCGGCTTCGGCGCGCCCCCGCCCGCGAGCAGCCGCAGCGTCGGCAGTACCGGCACGTCCGGGTCCTTGCGCTGCTCGGCGAGGAACATCGTGTAGAACGCCGTCGAGCCGCCCGCCACGGTCACTCCGTACCGTCGATATTCGGCCAAAGCCGCGGGCAGCGCGAAGTGCTCGAAGAGGACGGCGGGGAAGCCGTACAGCAGCAGCATCACCAGGTAGTCGGGCCCGCCGATGTGCGCGTACGGGAAGGCCACCGACCCGACGTCGTCGGCGCGAAGCTCCAGCGCGTGCGCCAGGCACGAGCCGCCCGCGATCAGTGAGCGGTCGGTGTGCAGCACCCCGCGCGGGTCGGAGGTCGTGCCCGACGTCCAGTAGATCCACCGCACGGACGTGCCGTCGGACGGCGGCGGTGGCAGCAGCGCCGGGTCGCCGTCCGGCAGGTCCTCGTACGCGTTCAGTACGAGCACGGGGCGCGGCAGCTCCAGCGCGAGGCGGTGGGCCATCGCGGTGTGGTCGAAGCCGCGCCACTCGCCGGGCACCGCGAAGTGGTCCGCCCTCGACTCCCGCAGCGCGAAGCCGACCTCGCGGTCCCGGTAGAAGGGGATCACCGGTGTCTGCACGGCGCCGAGCCGGGCCAGTGCCAGCGAGAGGAGCACCGTCTCGATCCGGGTCGGCAGCTGCCAGGCCACCACGCTCCCGGCCCGTACGCCCAGCTCGTACAGCCCGGCCGCCACCCGCTCGGACCGGGTCCGCAGCGCGCCGAAGGTGAGGGTGCGGCCCTCCTGGAGCAGGACCGGAAGGTCCGGGGTGAGGTCGGCGCGGCGGGCGACCAGCTCCCAGAGGGTGCGGGATTCGCCCAGTGAACGAGCGAGCTGCTTGGCGTGGGTCACTTGGATTCCCCCGTAACTGACGGACAGTCAGAACTAGCCGTGAGCGTAGAGCGCTACGCCTTGTCGGTCCAGAGGTGCGCAGTTAGCCTAAATTCTGACGGGTCATCAGATTCACTGGGTCCATCCGATGTGGATGGGACGGATAGGGGAACGACAGATGGGCCAGATCGAACTGCCCCGCATCATCAGCGTCGACGACCATGTGATCGAGCCCCCGCACCTCTTCTCCACCTGGCTCCCCGCGAAGTACCGCGACCGCGGACCGCAGCCGCTCACCGCCGGGATCGGCGAGCTGGAGTACAAGGCGGGGAAGTACGTCATCAGCATGGATCCGGAAGGGCCGCCCACCGACTGGTGGATCTACGAGGACCTGAAGTTCCCGTACAAGCGGAACATCGCCGCCGTCGGCTTCGACCGCGACGACATGACCCTCGAAGGCATCACGCGCGCCGAGATGCGCAAGGGCTGCTGGGACCCGGCCGAGCGACTCAAGGACATGGACCTCAACCACGTCGAGGGCTCGCTCTGCTTCCCCACCTTCCCGCGCTTCTGCGGGCAGACCTTCGCGGAGGCGCACGACAAGGAGGTCGCGCTCGCCTGCGTGCGTGCGTACAACGACTGGATGGTCGAGGAGTGGTGCGGCGACAGCGGTGGCCGGCTGATTCCGCTCTGCATCATCCCGCTCTGGGACATCGACCTCGCAGTGGCCGAAATCCGCCGCAATGCGGCGCGGGGGGTGAAAGCGGTGACCTTCTCCGAGATCCCCACCCACCTCGGACTCCCCTCCATCCACTCCGGTTACTGGGACCCCTTCTTCGCGGTCTGCCAGGAGACGCGGACGGTCGTGAACATGCACATCGGCAGCAGCTCCCAGATGCCCGCCGCGTCCCCGGACGCCCCGCCCGCCGTCCAGGCCGCGCTCTCCTTCAACAACGCGATGGCGTCGATGATGGACTTCCTCTTCTCCGGCGTCCTGGTGAAGTTCCCGCAGCTCACGCTCGCCTACAGCGAGGGCCAGATGGGCTGGATCCCGTACGCCCTGGAGCGCGCGGACGACGTGTGGGAGGAGCACCGCGCCTGGGGCGGTGTGAAGGACCTCATTCCCGAGCCGCCCTCCACCTACTACTACCGGCAGATCTACTGCTGCTTCTTCCGCGACAAGCACGGCGTCGCCTCGCTCGACGTCGTCGGCCGTGACAACGCCACCTTCGAGACCGACTACCCGCACGTCGACTCGACCTTCCCGCACACCAAGGAGGTCGCCCTCGACCACGTCAAGGGCCTCGACGACGAGACGGTCTACAAGCTGATGCGCGGCAACGCGATCCGGATGCTCGGCCTGGACCTGGACAAGGAGCGGCGGGCCGGCTGATGGATCTCACGTACACACCCCAGGAGGAGGAGTTCCGGGCGGAGTTGAGGCAATGGCTGGCCCGGGTGCTGCCCGGGCTGCCGGCGAGGCCCGACCCCTGCGACTGGCCCGGCAGACGCACGTACGACACCACCTGGCAGCGGATGCTGTACGACGCCGGGTACGCGGACCTCCCGCACGAGGCCACCCCCACCCAGCACCTCATCTTCCTGGAGGAGACCGAGCGCGCCGGAGCCCCGTACGTCGGCGCGAACTTCGTGGGGCTGCTGCACGCGGGTCCGACGATCGCCGCCGAGGGTTCGCCCGAGCAGCGGGAGCGCTGGCTGCCGCCGATCCTGCGCGGCGACGAGGTCTGGTGCCAGGGCTTCAGCGAGCCCGACGCGGGCTCGGACCTGGCGTCCCTCCGTACGAAAGCGGTGCGCGACAAGGACGTGTACGTCGTCAGCGGCTCCAAGATCTGGACCTCGCACGCCGAGGTCGCCGACTGGTGCGAACTCCTCGTCCGCACCACGCCCGTCACGCCCGAAACCCCCAAGCACAAGGGGATCACCTGGCTCGCCATGCCGATGGACGCGCCGGGCGTGACCGTACGGCCGCTGCGCACGCTCGCCGGGTCGACGGAGTTCGCCGAGATGTTCCTCGACGAGGTCCGGATCCCGGTCTCCCACCGGGTCGGCGCGGAGAACGACGGCTGGCGCGTCACCATGGTCACGCTCTCCTTCGAACGCGGCACCGCCTTCGTCGGCGAGGTCGTCGCCTGCCGCCGCACGCTCGCCGCGGTCGCCCGCGAGGCGCGCACCAACGGGCGGTGGGACGACCCGGCCGTCCGGCGCCAACTGGGCCGCCTGCACGCCGAGTTCACGGTCCTGTGGCGGCTCACCCAGTGGAACGTCTCCGAGGCCCGGCGCACCGGCGGCGTTCCGGGCACCGGCGGCTCCGTCTTCAAGCTGCGCTACTCGCACGCCCGCCAGGAGCTGTACGACACGGCCGCCGAGGTGCTGGGGCAGGGCAGCCTCGACCTGGACCACGAATGGACCCTCGACCGGCTCTCCTCCCTCTCCTACACGATCGCCGCCGGCACCTCCCAGATCCAGCAGAACATCGTCGCCGAGCGCATCCTCGGCCTCCCGAAGGGCCGGTGAGTGCTGCCCGTGGACTTCCAACTGACCGACGACCAGCGGGCGTTGCGGAAAGGTGTACGGGAGCTGCTCGCGCGCCGCTTCGACCGCGAAGCCCTGCGGGCCGCCGTCGAGCGGGGCGGCGGGCTCGACCGGTCCCTGTGGCGCGACCTCGGCGAGGCGGGCTTCTTCGCGCTGCGCCTGCCCGAGCCGGAGGGCGGCGTCGGCCTCGGCCTGCCGGAAGCCGTCCTGCTCTTCGAGGAAGCGGGCCGGGTCCTGCTGCCGGGACCGCTCGTGGACACGCACCTGGCGGCCGGGGAGGTGAAGGGCGCGGCCGAGGGCGAGACGGTCGTCACCGCCCAATGCGGCGGGCTGATAGCCCACTTGGCGGATGCCGATGTCGTACGGGACCTGTCGCCCGCGGCGCTGGACGCGGCCGAACCGGTCCGCCCGGTGGACCCGCTCACCCCGCTGCACCGGATGCCGGGTCCGGCCCCGCGCGCGCACTCCTCGCCGGCCTCCCCGCAGATCTCCCCGCCGGCCTCTCCGTCGGTCTCCCCCGAGGCAGTCCTCCTCACGGCCGCCGAGCAGGCGGGCAGTGCGGCCCGAACGGTCGACCTGGCTGTCCAATACGCGTGCGAGCGCGAGCAGTTCGGGCAGCCGGTCGGGGGATTCCAGGCGGTCAAGCACCTGTGCGCGCAGATGCTGGTGCGCGCCGAGATGGCACGTACCGCCGTGTACGCGGCAGCGGTCACCGGGGTGCGGGCCGAGATCGCCGGGGCGAAGCTGCTCGCCGACGAGGCCGCCGTGCGCAACGCGCGCGACTGTCTCCAGGTCTGTGGAGGCATGGGCTTCACCTGGGAGTCCGACGTACATCTGCACCTGAAACGAGCATGGGTACGGGCCGGCCGGGGGCCGACGAGGGCGCAGACGGAGGACGAACTGGCCGCCGACCTGCTGGCCACCGCCCGCTGAGCAGCGGTGATCGACGCTGGTCGGCCAGAAAGGAAACGAAGCCGACCGGGATTCGGCGGGATGAGCGATTCTTCAGGCAGAAGACGTCACCCTGTGTCGATATCGGGTTGTGTCCTTTGCAGGACTCGTCACGGGCCGGAGTCGGGCCTTTGCTCCGGTACTCTCCGACAGATGCGAGTGGTGGTGGAGTGCGGTGATCCTGGTGCGGTCTGTATGGCGGCTCCGGACCGGATGACGCGTCCGTCGGTAACCCCCGCTCGCGTCGGGCGGAGGCGCCACAAGCGCCCACGTTCGACTCTCCGCAACGTGCGTCGCACAGTATGCAGGACGCGTACTCCTTCGCGCTGGAATATGCCTGAAGCGCTTGTTGCGGTGACGATGCGTCAACCATGCTGTCCCACAAGGGAATCACGTTCCGTGACCCTGTGGAGACGCGAGGCGTTGTGTCCGCCGGTTCGGATGGTGTGAGCGGTGCAGGTGCTTCAGGTGCAGTTGGAGGTCGGGGCCGATCCCGCAGAGGTGGGACGGGCCCGCAGATGGGCGCGGTCCCGGCTGGTCGGGTGCGGCATAGAGGCGGACGAGCCGGTTGCCGAGACGCTGGTCCTGCTCATTTCGGAGCTGGTGACCAACGCCGTCGTGCACACGGGCTGTCCCGCCGTGCTGCGGATGCTCTTCCCCGGGGACGGGGAAGGGGCAGATCCGGGGACCGGTTCGGGTTCCGCTTCCGGCTCCGGTCCGGGGAAGGCCGCGGGCGGTGGCCGCTGTGGTGGCGGCACGGTCCGGGTCGAGGTCGCGGACGTCAGTGCGTGCCCGCCCAGGCCCCGGCACGCGGAGGGCGACGACACCAACGGGCGCGGCCTGGAGCTGGTGGACGGGCTCGCCGACCGGTGGGGCTGGCAGGCCGAGGGTGCGGGCAAGCGGATCTGGTGCGAGGTGGACCGCGCGGCCACGGCCCCCCGGGGGGCGCTCGCGGACCGTCCCCCATCCGGGCTGTACGAGCCGTCGTGCGCCGTCACAAATCTCGCATAACGGCCATCGCGACCGGGCGGTGTTGACGGCCGCCGGAGGCCTTCCCACCCTTGGAACGAGCGATTCGTTGCGAGGGGACGTCGAGGGGTGCAGGCCCACCTCGGCGAGTGCGGGTCGGGGCGGAGTGGCGG